>JASHSN010000017.1 GCA_030038695.1 Nitrososphaeraceae archaeon | reverse complement strand
TCAAGCATTAGGCAGACGTAAACCTCTCATCTCTATCGCAACCTCTGCTATTCTTGCTTTAGCTTCTTTTTTTTTATATTTACACATTAGCCTCATATTTTAAAGTAGAGACATCTGTTTTACATAATTTCTATAACTATATAGCATCTTTTCATTTGCACGTAATTAGCGGCCACATTGATCTGTTAGTAATTACATTTGGGACTTCTGTATGGTTTGTATTATCTATTAGAAATCGAACTGCCAAACTTGTTATCACTGGGATTTACGGAGGATTGACTTTAATAGCGATCTTCACTAAACTAGACATAATTCTCGATATTCTTGCGCTACTTTCGATTCCGCTTATACTACTGCTATTTGGATCCAATAGATTATCACCCAAAACGAGAGTTCTAAGCAAAGAAGTAGATACAGACCTATCTACGAATTATATTATAATCACAGGCCTTGGTATAAGCTTGGCAGGTCTGGTCGCCTCTTTATCACCATTTCTTTTTACTAGCTTTTTGGCAGCAACAACGACAACGACAACAACAACAACAACAACAACAACAACGCCACTACGCAATTATGCGTACGAGATTTTTGTGTTACTTTCTAGTTTTTTTTCTCCAACTTTTATGGCCCTGTTAGTACTTTGTATCCCAATAAAATTATTATTTGATCCATATTTAGATAAGAAAAATAAGGATAAAGATCAGATGCAAGAAGCAAAAAATGCTACCAATAACAGCGACAATAAAGAGAACAGAGCTAGCAGAAATAAACTCATTTTTTATCTTTCACTTTTCATGCTCTTATCAGCTACACTGGCAGTTATTCCGCACCTGTCAGCAGTTAACAAGGATAACCGGCCCATAGGCCAAGACATAGAGTTCTATCCTACAGCCATAAAGCATTTATCATCATACTCGAACAATCCGGTGGAGCTTATCAGGCATGCATTCGTGGGAGAAGACCCGTTTCATGGAGACAGACCCATCTCATTGTTGTTATTGTTTGCAGTTGTAAAAAGTGTACCGTCAGTAGATTCTACGCACGTAATGAATTATATGCCGATAATCTTAGCACCTGCGCTTGTTTTGGCTGTCTTTTTTTTAACTCGCGAGATGACTTCAAACGATACTGTCGCATTATTGGCGGCTTTTATGACTGCTGTCTCATTTCAAGTATTGATTGGTATTTATTCCACATTGTACGCAAATTGGTTTGCACTAATAATTGGATATTTTTCTCTTGTGTTTCTGTTCAAGTTTTTGAAGAGAGCGAGCAAATTAACTTTTATTACATATTCTATACTCGTCATACTTATGCTGTTAAGTCATGTCTATACATGGACTATGATAGCTATAGTTACATTCCTGTTCTTGTTGGTTATGCTGAAGTTCAATTATTACCGTAGAAAGAATATTATTTTGCTCTTGTTGGTTCTCTCGTCCACAGTCATAGTAGATGTCGTAAGAACTCCTGTTACAGGTTCTTTTGGTGGAATCTCATCTAGTATTCACTTTGCTTTCGAGGCAAAACCTCACGCAGCATATCTGCTTGTTCCACAGTTAGATGTCAAAGAATTTGCTTCATTTCGTGATAATCTCGTAGATAGTACAGAGCATTGGCTAGGTGGGCTCTTTGGAAATTTTAT
Organism: Nitrososphaeraceae archaeon; assembly: GCA_030038695.1. Classification (GTDB taxonomy): domain Archaea; phylum Thermoproteota; class Nitrososphaeria; order Nitrososphaerales; family Nitrososphaeraceae; genus Nitrosopolaris. The sequence goes on along the minus strand of JASHSN010000017.1, from coordinate 1,333 downwards.
AATTTTAGCACTGGGATTATATTGGCTTTTCAGAGCAAACCATGGTGAGCCGTATAATATCCTTCTTATGATCTTTTTATCAATAGGAATTGTTCCTCTCCTTTTCAGTGATTGGGTACTTCAAACAAGAGTATTGTATAACATCCCTTTTCAAATCCCAGCAGCTATTACATTGAGTTATATCATAAAGCAATTTCCAACAAAAGCAATGATGATCGTGTTTTCTACCTGCATATGGCTGATAGCCGTTTCCATTGTGGATCTCTCCAATTTTTATCCGGTAACGCCTCCTTCCAATGAATGACAGGATGAATGATCTGCAAGAAGACCACCGGTTGAGCGCTGGATGAATTGTGTCTGATAGGTATGTTTTGTACCGCCGTTGCCAATGGATGGAAGGATGATGCAACGTCTGTGACTCTTGCGGACACACTGATATGCCGAGTGGATACGCTGCTAGTAGAGCAGATAGCGAAGGACAGGGTTTGAAGAAGCTCGACCTGGGTCCAAGGTATATCTCTGGGTTAGGCGGGTCGTGTGGACACGCCCAGAACTCTTGCGAGATTTTTGTCGTTGGATGTGAAGTTCACCCAGTAACACCAGTAGTATTCGCGCCGTTTTAACCGGTGAATGAATCGTGCTTCGACGCCCTTTGTTGCTCTCTAATATCTCAATGGTCTTCAATAGAAGCTAGCCAGTCATCATTGAACACTAACGGCATGTTAAGTTTAGCTAATATGCCATCAGAACGTTTGTAAGCATAAAAGCCCATCCTTTAGAGGAATCACCTCAGCTTTAGCCCGAAAAGTGGAAATTCTCAGCAGCGATGAGTAGTGGACATGGGGATGTCCGCCTACGACGAATTATGCATAAGGCTAGCCGCCTCATATAGATAGACATCCCCTCGGTTCAGTCTTTTCTCATACAGGCTCTGAACATATGTTTATAGAGTGTTAAAACTTAATGAGTTGTTGTCAGAAAAAACTGACACCTCAGTTGATTATTCCTGTTCTATAAAAGTCTTTCATTTCTTTAAATACTAATCAAGAAGATTCTGAGAGATTTTTCCTAGCCAAGTAAGCTATTCTCAAGAATTTCAACTTTTCGATTATGATAATCTGCCGCCCGCAAGCACTTTATACGCTATAGGTAAAAAAAGCAGTTTATAACATAATTATCATATTGTGATAATCAAAATCGCATTTTTTTAAGAATATCAATAGCCGGCGTGGGAGAGGGATCCACATTTCTCGATATTGCCATGTAAATAGTGGCATAATCCAGAATGTAGATCGAAGCCAAGATTGCATTTATCAAACTCTCCTCACTTGAT
>JASHSN010000176.1 GCA_030038695.1 Nitrososphaeraceae archaeon | reverse complement strand
TATACTTACGGACATGAACCCGATGCCAATGTAAGAGAAAGAATCTTACTTCTAAGACGTGTCAGAATTGATAACCAAGAAGCTGCAAGTGTAGCTGAGTTAGAACTTCACAGATCTAGAGGATGGGCTTACAAATGGTTGAAAAGATACAGCAATGATGGCATGCGCGGTTTGAAAGATAAACCCCGTAGTGGTCGACCTGCTGATGTACCAGTAGAGAAGTTGTTAGAGGTAAGAAAGGAATTGTCTGAAAATCCATCAGGTTGGAAAGTTAAACAAATCATGAATATAATCTACGAAAGAACTGGTGTAAGATACCATGAAGTCCACGTTTATAGACTGTTACATAAGTGGGGGTTCAAACCCAAAGTACCACAAAGGAGATTCATTAATACAGCATCAAAAGAAGAGAAAGAAGCGTTCAAAAAAAGGTTAAGCAAATAATCTCTCATATACCTACATATACTTGTTTATGTAACTTGACATAAAGCCGTTTGACCTAATTAACGATCTATTCGGAGATGCTTCAGACAATAGTGTCCTTGTGAATGCTCATAGCTCCTGGTGGTTAAAATGCCTTTGGGTGTAAAGATGTACTTGTACGTTATTTAGCTATAAAATGCGTAGTGGTAAAAGGCCATCATTTACTGCCTCTCACAACATCGTATTGGCAGAATATACAAATGCAGGTTGTTTTTTCAGACTCTTCTAGAAGTATGATAATGTAATGCCTCTTTCAAAGGGCGTTTTTTCAAAGGGGTGCTTCTGGACAGCAAAACATTTTGACCTATATAATGTCCCACATTGTCTAATCCATTAGTAGAAGTAGAGTACAAAGGAAAGCAAAGTAATGTTATTCTTACTATTCAGGGAGAAAGTACATTAAAATATTTGGAGAATGATACACAAGGAACCTTACAAAGCTTAAGTTTTATACATGCAATATGCGCAATATGACGAACACACTATACAAGTCCTAATGAACGGAGAATGCAGTCATGAGTGATTCTCTCAAATAACACATAGTTGGGAATCAAGAGAGGCGTAGGCGAAGGGTACATTTCTACGGATTCTACAAATTCACCATTAAGGATTCTTTGAGCATCTGCGTATCTAGAAACTGGGATTAACATTTCCTCGTATGGCTTACCTATGTCACCTACGATCGGATCCCCACTGTGGAACAGGCTGGATCGTATTCTATATACATTTTTTGGTATTTTTTCAAGCTCATTTTTTATGGTAGTACGGTCGTACATATATTTGTCAATAGAAACCCTGTATGGGTTAACAAGATCCGAATTTGGTTCAGTCCAAAAGGATTCTGGTAGATTATGTTTTATGAACCTAACGAAGCGCCCCTGATGCATCTTTTCTGAGCTTAGGATTCTCTGTCGGATCATATCCGCTAGCTCATCAGTTACTTTCAGATCAACGAAAAATTTATCCCATTCATTGTTCTGGCCATAATGTTTCCACTCTTTACGAAACGTTAGAAAACTATCGTCGTTTGCGAGTGTTTCTATTGCTCCGACCAAAATTGCGTATGCTAAGTCTAGATATTCGACCTTGATCCATTGTGAAAGTTGGTATAGCCCTATGCTTTTCTTTGCTAAACTTTGAGACTTCGTGGGTAGCGATTCTATCTTGTTATATGCATCGTGTGCGATTTTCAGCCTTTTTTCTTCCTCTTCTTCTCCGAAGGTCCATATTCTAGATTTCCTGAACTTGCGTTCACATTCTTTCGGAACTAACATGTCTTTAGAGTATTCTAGTGGAGCATCCGTCTTCAAATATGAACAAGGACCAATTCTTCTCCTCAGTGCCAGTGTGAGAAGAGACGAAATATGAACAGCTATCGGCAGTGACTTGAATTTGCTTTCGTATACTAGTTGTAACACTGTGTTGGGCTCAGATGAATTTTCTTCACTTAACAAAGTATAAGGCCCAATATTAAATTCCTGTTTTCTAATTGGAATCTCAGAAACTAGAATTTCATAGACTTTCATGGAATTGAGTACCTTATTAACGGGCTCCTAAAGTCTTTGATGATCTTTGAACATTTGTTTTCCTGAATACTAGACTTAGCTAAGGTACCTTGAAAGCTAAGCTAAGTGCAGTACCTGGTACGCTTCAGCTAAATTTATGCTTTTAAGTGTCTTTGTGTATATAAAACAGTGTATGTTATCAACAAGTAGCGATCCCGAAGAGGTCGCTAAAAAGGTCAAAGATGCAGCAAAAATCATTCGTGAAACATCTTCTACTGTGAGAGAAACAGTAAGGGAATTCCATGAGAGTGGAGCTATACCTGAGATTGCAGAGGCCGTTCAGGAAGCCGCAATTGCGGCACAAGATACCGCGACAGAGATTAGAGATACAGCTATGGAAGTTAGAGACAGCAATGTAGTAGCTAATACAGCACGTGCAGTTGAAGAAACAGCCACAACAACAGGTGAAACGGTAAAGCAGTACAAGATACAGCCAAACAGATTCCCAAGGCAGCACCTAAAACATTCAAGGTAGCAAAAAAAGGGGCTGCTAAGACAAGCAAAGCAGTGAATACTAATGCACGCCAAATGAAAAGCAAAGTAAAGAAAGCAGCTGCTAAGACAAGCAAAACGGCAGATGCTACTGCAGGCCAAGCCAAAAGCAAAGTAAAGAAAGGAGCTGCTAAGACAAAGATTGCAGCTAAGAAGATTACAAAGAAAGCAGGGACAGAGCTTAATAAGAAAAAAAGAGCTTTAACACGGTCAGTAAAGAAAACCGTAAAATAATTGCTTTCTTACAATACACAAATAGCTAATTCTATTTTTTTAGCATTGGTTGTCGGCAGAACATTTTAGCATTGTATCAGGGAAACTTTAAGTGGAGCTCACGACAAGCGTGACGTGTCGCTCCACTTATGTATGTTAACACGGCATGCACGGTGCCGCGGTTAGCTTTACGAGAGCACAATAGATATACATGATGAAAAACAGCTTTTTGCTAAAACATCAACAATCTTCAGCCAACAGACGGACCATCCAAGCCTGATCCTCAGATGTATTATACAATACATAAGTTAAATGAAGTTAGAGATATGCCATCTTGGACGGTGAATGAAGATTGATGACCAGATAGATGACATGATTTATGGTGGTACGCAAATCAATGTAGCTGAGCTTACCTATGACGAAATTTCAATATATGCAATACACGGTAGTACGAAATATAGGATTAAACCTAGCACCTCGTAAAGGAATTCCAAAGAGAAAGAAAGTGCTCCCGGAATATGTCCTCGTCTCTGAGCATGTTCTGTTGGATATTCTGGGGGAGCTAGAATTTCTCCCGTAAATTCTTTTGGACTTCGAACGTCAACCATTGCTACCCTATTCTCCCTTACTTTCTCTAATGACTCTTTCACGTAGTTCAGAAACACCCTTATACTGTTGTCAGCCTCTGACGCCTTGAAATTTCCTTTTGTATATTGTGGAATTTCTTTGCTAACAGGTCTGTCTTCAAGTAACCACTTCTTTCTACCTCCATTCATCAGTCTGACGTCATCATAACCATAATACTTGAAGACCCAAAATGCAAAGGCTGCAAACCAATTGTTAAAGTCTCCGTAAAGGATTAAAGTGGTATTATTGTTAAGCCCGG
>JASHSN010000016.1 GCA_030038695.1 Nitrososphaeraceae archaeon | reverse complement strand
GGTTAACCATAATTTATCTTCCAAAGAAGGCTCCATATCTAAATCCAAATGAGAGGAAGGTAAATCAGCGGATAAAATCAAACATATGTGCAAACAGATTCTACGATCATATAGAAGAGCAAAAAACTGCAATATCAGAATATCTGGACAAAACATTTGGTAGATGGTATGACGACATTAGATATGACACTTGACTTTAGTAGCCCAACTTAAGCATGACAGGGGGTAGGGGTAGGCACCTGGGTAGGGTCATCCCTATATTGTTTGAACTTCATTATCCCGCAAGCTGCAAACTTCAGCCCGCCAAGATACGCTAACACCGTAGCACAGTCGAGGGGGTTATCCAGGCACTTGTCAACGATTGGGTGTTGAGCAGAGGTCATTTGTATTGAGGCTGAGCTAAGTGTTCCTGCTAGGCCTTGTACAACGGAATTTCGGCCAGGTTCGGCATTGCTTCCTACGACCGCTCGGGTCATGGAGTTTGTGACGGGTACGCCACTGCTTGATGGCTCAGTCCTCGCTTGGGCATAAGCAATCTTTTGGACTATAGACGCCGTGCTAATGAACGTGCTTAGAATCAAAGCCAAGCCTATTAAAAAAGGCACTATTATACGTCTTCTCATATAACAAATATGATTCAACATTGAGAGACATTATTGACAGTATATAAAATATTATGTAACAAGGTTATATTAGTACCACTTACTGACAGCAAGTAAGCTTTAGACAACAACAGTTAGTTCGTTCGTGCACATACCTACTCGCTCAGTCTTCACCATCTATCGATATCGTAGTCTTCGGTGGTTCGAAGGCGGGGTGAAGTACAATGGCCGATATCATTTCGACTCATCGTTCGACTATGTACCCAGTTCGCCCGTGCAAATAACTTTGGGCCTTTCCTCCCGTAGAACAACTAAAATCCGGTTAGTGGTATTCGACTCATCGAAGAAGACACCTTTCCTGTATTGCAATATTCCAACTATTGCAGGCTTTAATCGTCACGGACGAGAACGTCCAGAAGGAATAGTTTCGAATGATAAAACAAATCACTGTATTCCTTTAAAATCAGGATCGTTATTACTGTATTTCGTTAGGAATAAATTCTTAAAAATTAATTGTTGCAATTACACAGATAGGTAACAATTTTGGTTACCTACATCGGTTACACTTTTCTGCTTGGTATTATTTCTGTTGTGCAATCTATTGAAACATATCATTCATCAGTATGTTTCACCGCCGCCGCCACCACAGCAACAGCCTATGCCACTTCCGAATCAGCACCTATGCACCGGAGAATGTAAGTCCGGCACGTGTGATTCACAAGTATTTTGTATAGACTCAGGATGTGGTTCTGTCATCAGAGGTGGTGACCAATGTAAAAACAAGAAGCACAAGAAAAACAATATCCATCCAACAACGCCAGAGGAAAACCTACAGTATCAATATCCATAATATCATGGGGCAACACCACCACCGTCGCAAACCCAACCACAACCATCACAACAACGACCATCTTCCGGATCAGGCACATTCTTAGGCTATCTAAACAACATGTGGAATCATAGAAATTGTTCACCTGCTGGAGGGTCTTTTGACTCTTGTCGAAGACAAGACGATATTAGCATGCTTGGAGTTGACGCAACCGGGAATTATCGTCTAGAAGCAAATGTGACGTTATCAAAGCCTTTGGGTAAAGATATGGAAATCACATCAGGTGTTCCTGGTTCGTATGACAACTGCTGTTGTGGTGTCTCTCTGGGTGTCCACCACACTGGATATGTTTATGCTAAAACAGAAGATTGGACCGATTATGGCAGAACACATGGTCATCAAAAGTATCACAACAACGACCATCTTCCGCAAATCATGAGGTATCCCAGAACTGAAGAAAAGAGTGAAGCCAAATACCTAGTTTAGTTTGCAAGCATTTGATGTATCATGTATCTTCTAAAGCGTAACATAGGGTTCAGCTCCATATTCTATGATGGATCCTGTGATATTTACATGTTCTGGTAGCATCAAAGTATGAAACCTACATCCTTCATAGGTGGGTAGTTTGTTGACTGACCAATCGCATCACTGCCACTGACTTAGTGGTGTTATGGTGTTGTTGAGGGTGCCAGGTTCAAGTAATCCCCGTTCTACCAAAATTGCAGTGTTAAAGCCCTGTGATCTCTAGGCTATCTTTCAGTTTCTTATAGTTGATTTCTGTAAGATGAGACCACCATATGATTTAGCGAACATCTCAGATAAGTATCTCAGAGATTTGGACGATTGGAGACTACAGGTCTCTGGCAGACTCTTTTATCATAACTCTTGTAGTACTTTGATATTGATAATTTTTATAGAATGATTCGCAGGTATCCAGATAAACTAGCTACATGGTAGTTGAATTAAAGTGAACAAAGCTCTTAAACGAATGGACTTTAATGGACAGACAGCAGTACTATCAGCCATATTCGTACTCGTAGGAATGATTTTTCTAGTTCCAGCAATAACTGAAAAAGCGCTGGCAATTGTCGTAGGCACTGCAACAGGCACTTGTGGCCCTGAAGGGCAAAGCCAACCATGCGTATTTGGTTTTATGGGGAAGGAACTTAAAGGTGCTGATGCCTCAAAAGTTAGATGGGAACGAGGCCCATCGTGCACCGGGGCAGGTCCAGGTTGCACGCGTCTGCAATGGGAAACTAGAGGTGACTCTTATCCCTGCTCAGAATTTCTCAGTGCAAAGGCAGGCTGTGATGAAGAAGGATCAGTTCAGGTCAAAGTTGGAGGAGGAGTAGCTTCCTTATATTTTATCAGTCCGGGTCGACTGGGTATTCCCAATGAATGTGACATAAGAATACTTGACGCAGGACCGGGGAAGCTGGGGGGATCCTGTAAAGCAAGCCCCGGTCTTGCCACCGACATGACATATGATTTGCATAGTGCCAGCAAGTGAAGTCATGCCATCTTACATTTTGTGAACGCATGCAACTGCTTGTGTAAGTGCAAAAACTTCATATCGAGCCCTTCATGATTTGGCTAGACCTGCTACCAATCCGATTGCAAGTCCACTAGTTGCAAGGGATTCCCAATGTCCCAAAGATATGCGAACTGGAAACTTGAGCAGACACTGATTGGAACCATACCATAGTATCATTTACGACTCTATTCCAGTCAACCTGTCCTTGGATATATTGACGTGCTTGCATCCATTGAATAACCAAGAACACAGCTCCTAGGAAGGAGCAAATAATTATTACGAGGAATTTAAGGGCTCTCCTGAGGAACATCCCCATGAAGAAGCCTGGTTTGGATAGCCTGCTGATTTCGTTACAGGTGGCAAAGACCTT
>JASHSN010000175.1 GCA_030038695.1 Nitrososphaeraceae archaeon | reverse complement strand
GGCCATCCGAAAATCAGTTGATATTTGTTGAGTTCTAGACTTACTATATCTGAACGATAAAGCTAAGCCAAACCTAACCCATCTTGTTATTCGTAGTGATATCTGAACTCACAGGTGTTGAATCCGCGTACGAAATACCTGATGTATTATGGGATAATGTATTATGGGACGATGGGAGAAAAAACTAGAAAACTACGTAGCTATGTTACATTTTGCTTGTACATGTATTCCTTACAGAGCAGCAGGACTTTTCGCATAGGCTCTTAGTGTATATCTGTGTCTGGAGCATGTGAATACAAGCCCTATCAGCCAAATCAACAGATTGAGAAGGCTGAAGAGCCAGAGAACAAAAGATTAGAGATAGTACGCTTGGCAGTAATGACCACAATAATTGTGGCCGTAGCTTGGATACATCTTTTACAACCGACATGGCTTGGAAATATTGTAGTCGTTATTGCCGTATTAGCTGGAGGTTATCCTATATTCAAAGAATCACTTGTTGCATTGAGAAAAGGACGAGTAAATATGGAGCTTTCAATGGTAATTGGCATCATAGCTTCACTTGCATTATCTCAATTTCTTGCAGCAATCGTGATTACATTCTTTGCACTTTCGTCAGAATTTATTGAAGGGTTTATCGTTAAAAAGGGAAGGAAAAACATACAACTACTCTATGATTTGGCTCCCAGAAAAGCAATTATTAAAACAAACCGTAGCACCAAGAACCAGAAGTTAGACGAGACAAATCAAAGCACAACACAAGAAGTCCTAGTTGAAGATGTCAGCGTTGGTGACGTTGTGATAGTAAGAGAAGGTGATATTATTCCTGTAGATGGTCATATTCTGAGAGGTGCATCAACTGTCAATCAATCTAGTATAACTGGTGAAAGTGTGCCTTTTGAAAAGAATGTAGGTGATGTTGTGTATGCAGGAACTACAAACTTAACACACTTGATGGAAATAAAATGTGACAAGATTTCTACAGACACTACTTTTGCAAAGATTATGCATTTAGTAGAAGAGGCAGAAGCATCAAAAGCTCCCATCCAAAAGCTAAGTGATAAACTTGCCGCAAGATTAGTTCAATTTTCAATTGGGTTGTCTGTGCTTACTTTTATTGTTACTCAGAACATTGTCTCTACTTTATCAGTAATTGTGGTTGCAGGAGCATGTGGACTTGCTGTCGGGACTCCTATAGCTCTACTTGCTTCTAATGGTAAGCTGTCAAGGAGGGGTGTTATAGTAAAGGGTGGACTTCAGATTGAAAATCTAAGCAGTGCAGAAACTATAGTATTTGATAAGACTGGTACTTTGACTTCAGGCAAGCCAGTTGTTTCAGAGGTAGTTTCATTTGATCCCAGAATTGATCCATTAGGAATTTTAGAATATGCAACTATTGCAGAGAAAAATGTTAATCATCCTCTAGCAAAGGCTATTGTAGCAAAAGCTCAAGAGAAACAAATTGAAGTGAAGGAGGATAACAGTACTGATCAAACTAGAATAATCGCTAGTGATGAAGACAACGATGAAAACATCATAAAAGTAGGCAGAGGTGTTGCTGTAGTCCACAATGGTAGAAGAATAGCAGTAGGTAATATGAAATACATGGAAGAGGAAGCGAAATTAACCAGCTCAAAGCCTGAGGATGCTTCAGCTTCAAGACCAGAATTTTCATTATTGCTAAATAAGAGACACTACCAGTATATGTCAAATACACAATTGACTGGTCAAACATTGCAGGAATTCAGTCCTGTTGATATGCTATTCACTTCCACTACTGCCTTCGTGTCACTAGATAGACAAATTATCTGGTTTTGCTTGAGGACAAGTTACGCCAAGAGACCAAAGAAGCAATAGCCAAGATCAAGGCAATGAAATTACATGTTGTGATGCTTACAGGTGATAATGAAAGAACAGCCAATAAGATTGCTAATGAAGCGGGAATTGAGGAATATCATGCTGATTTGCTCCCAGAAGACAAGGTTTCAATAATTGAGGAAATAGTGAGAAAACACAAGAAACAAGGAGAAAAGCACAAGAAACAAGCTGTCATAATGGTAGGGGATGGCATAAACGATGCGCCTGCTCTTGCTAAGGCTGATCTTGGAATAGCTATGGGAAGTGGAACAGATGTGGCTATTGAGACTGCAGATGTAGTACTTATGACTGAGGATCTGACCAAGATACCTTATATGTTAAAGACGTCAAGACAATCTATGTTTGCTATCAAACAAAACTTTTTTGGAACTCTGGCTATAGATGGATTCGGTTTCATTCTGGCATTTGTTGGCGTAATAAATCCTTTATTGGCTGCCATTATTCATGTAAGCTCAGAACTTGTTTTTATGACCAATTCGGCCAGACTTATAATTGATAGCAACGCAGGTCAAACTAAACTTAGGACGAGTTATAGAAAGAGATGATTTACAACATAAAGATTACATATTGGATAAGCTATGCATTGGTATTAAGTATTGGTATTAATATATGACACATCACAAGAAACCAGAAATATCAAAAAGATTAGCTAGAATTGAAGGTCAAGTTAGAGGCATTCAAGGAATGGTTAATGAGGATAAGACCTACGCGGATATAGTACAGCAAATTTCAGCCGTGCGCGCGGCTCTAGATGGTGTGGTAGAAGTTATGGTTAAGGACTTGGTAGAACACTACGTTAGCCAAACTAGAGATGAAAGAGGAAAGGAAGTAGTTATAGAACTAATGGATACAGTATCTAACATTTTTTAGGAAGGAAACACGTTGGGTGACAGTTTTTGTAACATCGTTGGTGATCAAGAAATCCTCCGGAACCTTTTCATACAATTAGGTTGCCGGTCTAGTATTTGGCATTAAAGTACGTATCTATCTAGATTACTTTCGGAGATTCTTGGGCCCTTATTTTCTTGTTCTACGTTTGTTGCCTGTCTTACCATCTTTAGAGTACCGAAGTCATGTGTATGTGATAGGTATATAGTATATATCAAGGCAGTATCTTTTCCTGCAGTCTTCCTTAGTGTTCTGCCTATTCTTTGTATTATTTGGTTCATATTAGATGATGTTGCTAGTATTATTGCCACTCTAACCTCCGGTACATCATATCCTATTTCTAACGTGTGTACCGAGAGCAATGGAAAGAATTCTTTTCCCCATTCTGATAGTATTATTTGTCTCTTCTTTGAATTTAATTTGCTGTCAATAAGCATGGATTTTATTCCTTTATTTTGCAACATTTCCTTTAGCTTTTCAATCGATTCTATAGTTTCACTAAATATCATTATCCTTTCGGAAGGATGTTTTGTTGCTATAATATCAACTGCTGCTAACAGTTTATTTTTGGCACAATTGATCAAGTTCTTTCTCTCCTTAACATTTGCAAACCATGTTTTTGCTAGTCCAGCAGCGCGGCCACCTCTTCTTAACATAGAGGTTATCGATTTTGGATCCGATGTGTGAAGATACCCAGAAATATTTCTGATTTTAATAGAGCATCCAACATAGATCTTCTTTTCATCATGAGTTAGATCAACTTTTATTGGAATAACAACAGGCCTTGCTAATCTTTTATCTTTGACAGCATCTCCAATCATATATCTTCTGACTGGTGGTAGCAACGATAAGATTGTGTTGTACCTAGGATCTTGTTCATCTATCGTTGCGGTTAGGCCTAGCAGTGGTTTTTTAGTATCTGCAGCAGTTAGAACCTTTCTCAGGGTTGTAGCAGTATCACTTACTAGATGAACCTCATCGAATATGATCATATTGGAGCTATTGATGAGATCAAGATCACTAATTGCACTCTGGTATGTACTTATTGTTATTTCTCGTATCTCTTTACGTTCACCAAAATATGCGCCTACCTTATCTACTGGAATACCATATTTTATTAGCCTGTTGATATTCTGTTGTACAAGGACAATTCTTGGTACAAGAAACAGGATATTGAACGAACTATTATGATCCC
>JASHSN010000174.1 GCA_030038695.1 Nitrososphaeraceae archaeon | reverse complement strand
CCCAATGATTATGTTGCCCTAGCTGCTTCACAACAATTGCTAAGAGTATAGAAGACCGACTCTAAGAAAATCATTAGAAAATTAGACATCAGAGATTCTTACATCAGACAGAACAGAGGGGACAAGTATACAATGAATTAGAAAATTAGACATCAGAGACTAGCCATATCGATCCGTCTCGAATTCAGGTCCATGTTCGAAAAAGTTAGTAAAGTCTCTTATGCACTGAAAGCAATGTTTGATGAGAATTCTGCTGGTGCTATACTGTTTTCACTCAAAGAGAATTCGCACAGAACAGAGTACTTGTTACTGCATCATACTTTAGGTCATTGGGACTTCCCGAAAGGAAACATCGAGGCAGGCGAAGATGACATCGACACTGCACGTCGAGAAATATATGAAGAGACAGGAATTAGTGACATTGAATTTGTTAAAGGCTTTGTATCGAAAATAGAGTACTATTTCAGACGATCAGAGAAGCTGGTTCATAAACAGGTTATTTTCTACATGGCTAGAACAAATACACGCAAAATTATAATTTCATCGGAACATGATGGATATGCTTGGACGGAATACGATACAGCAATCAATCAACTGACGTACAAAAGTGCAAAAGATTTATTAAAAAAGGCTAAAAAGTTTTTAGATCAAAACGGTCAAATGGTCAACTAAACAACGAGTACGATGACACCTTTCTATAAACTACTAGGATTGTGGAATATGTTCCACTTTGAATTGGTTTGATGTAATGCATAAATAACAAGCTAATACTAACGCCACTCCAAAGGACGTGCGTGTGGAATTATCGTAGGTGGCTTAATACGGAAAAAGAGAACTTAGAGAGTTACCTTAACACGAAGTTTATGTAACTGTTGATTTTATACTGCCAAGGAACATTTGCAAATTTATTGTATGTTGCTATTGATACGTTGCAACATCTTGGAAACCTTACGACAATTCCTTGGTCACAGTTAATTATCTTAAATACTGTGCTATAGGTAACCTTCACGGAAGTTATACTACCAAAGATAAAGTTTGTTTGTGAATCAAATCTTACTCGATCTTACGGCCCAATTTTTGCTTCTTTTGTAGAAATTTTGGAGGATTGCTTTGATGCAGACTCTATTATTCTCTCTCTAAAATCGTCGTAGTTAAATGATAATATGACGGGCTTTTCCCTAAACAGAAGCTCACCAAATCTCTTGAAGGCTTCGCAGTTTCCGAGACGCTTCATTCTATCAGGATTGCCATAGGAAAGGATCAAGCAATTGACCGAACTCGGAGAGAATTTTATAGAGAAGTAGCTTTAATTGGTATTCAACTAAACTCAGTCGGTTAAATTTGGTTTTGTGATTATTCTGCCGTGCATCTATCAATTGCATTTCTATAAGTGTAAAACATTCCTCAAGATCAAAATCTGAAGTAGTAAGCTCTAAAAAGTCTTTCTTCCAATATTCCTTTATGTACAAGGATAGTTCTTTGAATTTCGTTTTATATTCTTGCTCAAATCTACCGTGAGCCATGGCAAACGCCATGAAAGAAATCCTTTGCAAGAGGGGGTGAAACCTCTCCTTTCTTTGGTTGAACACCGTACTTTATTCTAATCGATTTATTCACTCCTGCTCCTAACACGTATACTGTTCTCTTCATGTAACCAGCCGCTGGGTATACAGTCCTTTCAATTAAGTAATCAATGCTGTTCGAACTGCAGCACCGCGTAGCTAGATCAACTTGCGTTTCGCGTTTTCAGGTGTACATGATCACTCCTGTCAAAACACTAGGCTTTCTTATCTCCTATCTGTTCTAGTGGATTCATGTCCAAGCAATACTGCTCTAAAGTGATTGGAACCGTCCCCAGCAGCACTACAATCATCACCATCCCCACAAACAAAGCAAAGGGAGAACGACTCTGGTCAGGTAATGATTGATGGATTCTATCGAATAACCCCGTTTGTTTTTAGTCGCAAATAGAGAGGTTCATTTCTAATCTTCAATTTCTCTTTCGACACAGGACGATACTTTTTGGCGTTGTCGAGTGATTCTTTTATCTTTTGTAGAGGGTTAAAATCTAGACGTTTACACTCAGAACCACACCTGTATAGCCAATTCGCTACAAGATTAAATGCATCTGACCGAGATAGTCTCATGACATTTTCGAAGTATGAATATCAATGCAGTGCAATACTTCCGGCAGTCATCGAGTGGTCTGGCATATGACGATTCTATCCAGTCTATTTTGCTGGTCTGCTGGCGGTTGTTGTCAACACTACGGTTAGGATATTTCCATTCAAACCTTAGCCTCTTCTGCTCGTTGTGTAATCTCCTTGATACCGCGTTATTTCTTTCCTGTATCAGATATATCCAGTAGTCTTTAAGCAGCCACCTGATATTGGGCCTGTAACCATACCATCGCTGCACTATCTTAACCTCTGATTGATGTGGGATATCTACAACCTTGACGTTATCCTTTTCAAATTGGACATATTTGGAATTATACGACCCAGGTATCCTCACCATGCAATTGCTGAAAGATACCGAATTACAATGGACTGGATCTCCCTTGTTAACGGTTACTAACCTTTCTGCATATCGCATTAACTTCCTGGAAGGCTCGACAAACTCTGCAAAGACACTCCGTTTTTAAAACAATGTCTCCATCGAGAGGTTGAAGGAAATGGTAGCCACCACCTGACCAT
>JASHSN010000173.1 GCA_030038695.1 Nitrososphaeraceae archaeon | reverse complement strand
TGTAATCTGCAGTAGAGGATTATGCTACAAAAGCTAAATACTGACATTATACGTTTGTATAGCGGAACTGGTATGACCCACCGGAAAGTATATAGCTAAGGATGATTATACAAATGTATAATGATCCGGTGATAGAGCTCAAAATTGAAGAGACATTCGACACGCCACGCAGCATGAAAATGATGGGATAGTAGCTAGCTAGCTAGCTAAATCAGACTTGTAATATTGAGGGCCCAAAAAATATGCTACATCCCACACACCCACTAGGGTACGTGCCGCCGTTCCAATTCTTCTTTTCGTCGGCCCAGCTCTGGACTAGCGATTTCGTCGAAGGCGGCGAAACCGGCCCGGTATCCCACACGCCATGTTGCGCAAGGTTCTCGCCATACCCAGTTCCTGTCGAGTGGACGAGATCGGATTGTGTCAGCTCGTCAATGGGCTTGCCCTGGTTAAGCGTCACCAGATGGTCTGCCCAACTTTTGGCGTCCTACACGATGGACTCCTGAGCTCCACTTATAAAATCTGTTAGTTGCCTCTGTGTTCCAATCTTATTTATATGGTTACGTATGCTGTTAAGGTGTATACTGTTTTACTTACGTAGCTCAGCAGAGTTAAAGGCTGATGTTCCTGTTGTCTGTAAAAGGCAGATGCCTTGTATTATGACAAAAATTCCTCAGCCTGGAGATCATACAATGACTTCGGAGTGCGTCTCTTGAATGATACTACTTTTCATTTTGCAGATATCCAAACCTAAGAAATATATTTGAACATCTTTCTATACATTTTCTGAAAGCTTCTCCAATTTGAGACCAAATGGTTCAGTAACAGAATTGCATGTTTGCGTAAGTAATTCTGTATATCTTCTTACATCATAAGAATAAGAGGTTCTTTTATCTATTATCTCTATAGGAATTGCTCTACTATTTTTAGATCTAGTTTGATAATAGTCTGTTATAATATACTGCAGAACTTCTCCAGCACTAAGGAATTTTCCTTCGCTATTTAGCTTCATTAGCGCGTTGTTCTCAATAGTATTTCTGTGTTGATAGTTGTTCGAATTTTTTGAAAGCCGTTTAGTAAAAACCAATTCCTCAAGCCGAACATCATTTTCCTTTAGAAGTCGTACATATTTATCAAAAGTATCCTTGACTTTCGGCATCAGCGTTTTGACTTCGTTAACGTTATCTCCAGTGGCCATTATTTCTAAAATTTCGCTTTGACATTTAGACAAAAATGGAGGAGTATCGTGTCTTCTTTCTTCTATTCCTCTTACTTTTAATACGCCATCTTCAAATACGCCAAAGTACCTGTTTGGGACGGGTAGATGGCGATGATTCTTTATCTTAGAGTGAACGAAAACAATCCATTTGTATGTGCCTTCAAATGATATATCAAATCCTGTTTCTCTGTGTATCGATTCCTTTAGTTCCCGACAATCATCATGATGATATTTCTGTTGTCCTCTTTTTATTGAAATTGCATTGTTTTCGCGCTCTTCCTTCTTGACCCAAATTGAATCTACAATACCATGCAGGACCTTAAAGCCATATCTTTCAGCTATCCTTGCTGCATGTAAAAGAATTTGTCTATCAAAAGCGCATACCGCAATGTGAGCATCAATCCTACCAAATTTTGCATTATTGAATCCAAGATATCCGAATGAAGTGACTAATATCCATTTTAAAGATGACTGTCGTGTCTTGTAAATGGTTTTTAATTCGGGAGAGGCGACATCATTATTACTATTATTATTTAACTCCTTGTATTTTGCACGTTTATCTAATACCATCTTTAAAGATGTTGATATTATACCAATTTTCTTCTCACATATATTATACTTTAACTCTGGTACTCTTAATCTAGAATTAGGACAACAGATACACTTTATTGTTTCCGCTGACAAATTCTTTTTTAACATAATATTAGGATACAGAGATACAAAGTCAAATTCAGCTACATTCTCATGCACTCCGATTTCAGGTTCAAAAATAAGTCCTCCTCGATCTGCGGCAAGGAGTTCATCATATGTCTTGAACTGTTCAGCAAGTATTGGTTTCCAAGGCATCAGAATTCCTTTTTTTGTAGCATGGTAAAACTGTAAACTGCTCAGGCACTTTCCTATGGATGCTCTGGCTGCTGTATGAAGTGGCATTCTACAAATTCTAGCTATCTCATAAAGACCTTCTAAGCCGGAGTCATTGTATATAAACGAATTATTAATATCAATGTGTATCCTTCCAAGTAACTTTACAGCAGTTGGTTTGAAGTATGTTCTGCCATATGAAAAATAAGATGTACCTTTTTTTACAGGTTTCTTTAATGGTATTGATGATTCTCTACCCAAAATCAAGTTTTCTTCAATATCATTTTCTTCAGCTCTGTGAATGAGGTATGGAAAATCAAATGAATCTCCATTATCTGTTAATATGAAATCTGGATCAAATTTACTTACTTCTTTTGTTAGTTCGTTTATCATATCAGTTTCTGATTCATTTTGAATTTCGATAGTTTCAGAGTCTCCTGCTAATGTAATTATGATCGATCTAATCTTATCCGTGTATTTTGGCATGCCTCCTTTCCTTGTATTTATTTTCATATGGATGGTCTTAAATGCAGGCGTCTTGTAATTGGTGGACCAGACACTATCATTGAGATGCCATTCAAGACTTAAACCGTTACTAACTACTCTGCAAAATGCTAGTGGAAATATATCATGTTCATAAAAGTAAGATTGTGCCGGCAACAAGTCCACATTATATAGCCTAATCTTACAAAAGTTGTTGTTACCGTATGTTGATTCAATCATTCTTGCTAAAAGCAGCGCTTTTGTTGAATCAACCAACGACAGCTTTAGGATCTCCGATCTTGCGATATCAATAATTCTTTCATAATGTGATTCGAATTCACAATATTTGACCAAATTTGATACTCTTTTATCTTTAGCAGCTAGAATTGAATTAAGAATGGTTTTGTCATCTGATGCAGCGTATATTGAATGAGTCCAGATATCATCTTCTAGTCTTATATCCGCACTGGCTTTTTCTTGCTTTATCCAAAAAACCATTTTATCGTTTAGCGGATATGCATCGAATAACCATCCAGATACGGTCGTTATTTATCACACTTGTGTCTAATAAGTGGGACTAATCTGTAATTTCAAAATGCTTAGCAGCTGCGGGTTAGTGTAGTGATCATGACTAGGTGATTCCAACAAATAGCTTCAAATATCGCTCCATAGCGTATTTCAATGATACAAATAAAGAGAAAAGTCGCATTCTTCACAGAAGTATCCTAGTCTATCAAATTCAGAATGTAACGTCATTACATCGTGGCAGCGAGGACATTCGATTTCCTGTTCAATATTCGTGACTTTTCTAGCGTGCTCTTCCTTTGCCTTTTCTAATTGTTGCACTAACCTTTTTGACATTGTAAGTTGAGCATCACTTCTTGTAATATATGATGAAGAACCATTGGGAGAGGGAGAGGTAGTCAGTTCCATTCATACATATCCATCAAATCGACTATCATTGTGATGCGGTAGTTAATATCTGATCAAACACAACGATTTGCGCTTCTGCCTGATTGTACCAAAAAATATGGAAGTGGTGGTTGGTCGTATTTCTCTAGAATGCCGCCGCTTTGTGTGTGTGTTATAGTGCAACATGCTTATGAAATGACATCCACTACAAGTTTATAGATTGCATATCCACTTACATGTTCGCTACTTGGAAGCCATGTTCCAACAGCTAAAAGTATGTAATTGCCTCTAGCCAAGGTCACTCTGAATACACTATGGGACCCTACGACATTTAGTACTTTGACTGCAGTTCCATTATTAGCATCATATACCGTTACTCCTAAACTACTCACTGGAAGTAATCTGGGAGTACCTAAAATTGCAAATTGAACGCAAGAACCATCTCTTACTTTGATTATTTTGGAAGGAAGATTAGTAGTTAGATTTCTTGGTTGAATATGGAGCTGACTAATTGTTTCTCCTCCTCTGAATTTCGCCTCAGATAGTTTACCTTGATACGCTTTACCAGCATAAATCATAACAAAATTTGGTGGTAACACATTCACTTTTAATATTCTAACAGAACCAATTATAGATGGATTAAAGCATTTTGAGTTCGAGTTGCTGCTGTTATTATGGGTGGCGATAACAGAAGCAGACAGTTGGGCCAGAGCTGATTCTGAAATTCCATTAAAATAAAACAATAATACGATGAAAGTGAGCGTAAGAATTACGTGCGTTCGTGACTTGTTCACAATTATATGTTTTTTATACGTCGGTCTAAATTTAGAAGAATAATTTGAACACATATGAATACGACTAAATTTAAGGTATATTAGTTTTGAGTCTCATGGTTAATATCCTGCCTTAAACAAAAGTTAATGTTACGAACGAAGGTTACTGAGTATTTTCGACCGTTCCATTGTTGTAGTTCTATGAGATGAGCCTTCAATTTCGTCACTGGTGATGATTCCTCTCTGTAATAGATTCTCCCAGACTTCCGGTGAATCTCTTCAATTCTTTACAAGCTTTCCAAAGTTAAGCAGTTCGTAGACACGTTTTCATGGCATGAAGATATTATTTATACGAAACCGCTTAATTCTTCGGGGTACGACTAGCATAGCTTAACGCTCCGGCTTAACGTCTTCAGATCTGAGTAAGCAGAGTATAATCGCTGCATGAATGTTTTTTAACGCAGCAACTCCTGATGTTATTCTGGTCGGTAAGGTAGACCAAGAGGAGTCAGCGATCGGCAAACTTCCAACCATACTATCAAAGGTATGCGCCTCTGCAAATTTATATGAACACCTGCGCGACGGTTTTTCCCGCGCTAAGTACTAAAAGAGGTATAATGTGGAATGATCTTCAGATTTTCTGGTCATGAGGTGTAATGGGAAAAATATCCAGCCAACAGGTGGCCGTAAAGCTTGGTAAAAAGGCTAGAGTGATAGCCACGCCTACAGAGATAAAAAAAGTCCTATCACAATCGATACTTCATCAGAGTAACGATTAGTGAAGTTAGCCAAAAACTACAGCAGCTATGTATGTCCCTAAAAGTAGACACGCTCATAAAAGAAATGAACCCGAGAATACTTACTACATCAATAATGTCCGTATTAGGAAGGTGAATAGCAGATTGCTAACAGCGAAATAAAAGAGATGGATGTACTAACTAACCACCTTCTTAAGGGCTAGGTGTTACGTTAAAGTACACCTGATTCAGTTGAGTTGCTCTTTCACCGAGTATGTCGTTGTAAACTAGGTTGCAATTCATCAATTGGACTGTTCCTGCCACATAATGAGTCGGAAATACACTCACATCAAATTCCACGTTCTGGTTTGGTCCTAGTTCACCTATGCC
>JASHSN010000172.1 GCA_030038695.1 Nitrososphaeraceae archaeon | reverse complement strand
GGCAAATTCTACCAGTTTTGGGTGTGAAAGTAACCTATTGATCTCCTGGAGTTCAGTGGTTGATCTGACTACAACGCCTCTTTTCTTTGTTGCGGCACCAGAAGATCCGACAGGATTAACTTCGATGGCTAATGATGCCGATCTACCTTTGAATGAAGGCAATCTTAAAAGAAAAACTCCAGGAATTGTGGTAGCTCTCCTTTCCCAATCCTTACCTTCCTTCAAAAACTGAAGCAATCTGTCATCAACTGATATAGACCTTGTCCCCCACTACTAAATATACTAATGATTGCGTGGTGAGGCTTTTTAACTTTGTCCTATAAATCCAGGTGTATTTAATGAAGGTACATTCCCAATATTTAGTATCTGACATCTCGAAAAATCTTAATTTTCAAACGTCTATCTAAAACAATATGCATAGCTCAATCCTTATTTATAATAGTGACAAAGAATCATGAGCACGGCGACTGCAGTATATTATAAATACATTCTTGCAGTGAAGGGAAGTTTCTGAACATGTTGTTGAATAAAGAATGTTCATTAAGACGGAACAGAACAAGACAATACCACATTGGGAGTATGAAATGATTCCGGCCCAACTGCTAAGAGTCAAAGTATCAAACAAAGGTAAACACATTGCTCCAATATTTTGTACTTCAGATGAAGATGCATCGTTAGCTGATAACATGATCAAAGTGTTCGAAGAGTCATGTGAGACACGAGAGAGAAAGGCGCTACTCGTAAATAAAATCGGACTACTCGAAAGTGAATACGGAGATTATAAGCTTGTAAGGGGCCTTTTCACACTACTTGAAAGAAGGTGTAAATTTGTTAAAAATAGAGAGTTCATAAAAAATGAGATTGGTTCTCATGGCCCCATAGTTGAACCATGTATACTTAGACAGAAGTTATTCGAGAAGTCTTCCGCCTATGATTTTGCGTTAACAACTCTTAAAAGACATGAAATTATTCAATCTGTCGCCTCTGACCTAGGAATCGACAGGCAAGATGTTGCAAACGAAATGTGGAGTGATTTAGATGAAAATTTGGTTCTCGAGTATTTCGATAGAATAACGCCGACTGCTCTTCTTGCATGGTATAACCTAGCCCTGATGCAAACACTCATGTTCAGCTGCACAGCACTTCAATTTGTTCTCCGTGGAGGGTCAAGTTGGAAAGGAGTACTACGACATGTCAAAAGAGTAGGCTTAATGTATAATATACGAAAGGAATTTGAACAGATATCCTCTAAAGATGATAGGTATTATGATGAAAATATTGTCTGTTCTCTCGACGGTCCCTTAAGCATATTCAAGATGACCGATTTGTATGGCACCGCCATCGCGAAGGTGCTTCCATATGTAATCTCGGCTGAATCATGGTCGCTCGAAGCATGGATTATCCGGAATTATTTATCTGTAGGAAGGAAAATATATGAATTTCACATCTCAAAAGAGAACGCACCTCCATTAATCGGATTACCGGATCATATTGATAGTCAGGAGAACAACAGTCCCGACTACTTTGATAGTGCCGTCGAAGAAAAATTTGCCCTGAAATTTGAGCAGTTTCGCAGCGGGTGGACTTTGATTAGGGAGCCGGATCCGATTATTGTGAAGAGTGATAAGGCATTCATCCCGGACTTCATGTTTGAGAGGTATGGACGTCGGATATATTTAGAGATAGTAGGCTTTTGGACTGACGAATATATCAAGCGAAAGATAGAAAAAATAACACGAATTTGCCCTGAAAACAAGGACGGCAAAATTGATATCTTTATCGCGCTAGATAACAATTATTACATTACTTCCAAGTATAAAAACCTCGAAAAGGATCTCCTATCTAGACTAAGATCATCAGTTCAAGATGGCCATTTGATACTTTATAAAAACGGTCAGGTCCCCCTGAAGCCAATCCTTTCATACTTGAAGTCAATTGATCAAGAGATGATTCGAAAATTTGCAACTGCTGCCGGCAGAGACTTGGTAGCAGATATAGACCGTTTAACTACCGATAATAACCAACAAAACGATACTAAATATGATAGTGGAATAGTATCGATAAACACGTTAGCTGAAAAATACAATATACCATCCGATTCGGTGCTACTGGCTCTTCAATCTAGGGAAGCAGGGTTAAACGTACATAACAAAAGCTACGTAATTGTTGGAACATATCTAATACCACGGTCTAAAATATTGGAAATACAGGAGTCATTGAATTTTATATCAAGTTTCACGGATGCTGTTCTGCTCTTTAGAAAGTATAAAGTACCCGAATCGTGTCACGTCGATCTCATTTCAAAATTAGGCTATGACATAATATGGCGGGGAATCGATTCAACAAATGCCAGCCTGGAAAAAAGAAAAGAATAATTCAGTCACAACACAACGATAATCGGTAGCAATTATAAGGTGTATATTGCACGAGATATTCAGACATATTTAGCAACTTATGTAGACGTGGTCTCAGCTAATAATAATTATCACTAGTGTAGGTATAGCGTTTCAATGGCAACTTTGGCAATCTATGTTGATTGGTTTAACTCCATATAAGCAAGACGAGTCCGATGAATACGACCTATTTAATGCCTTTTGTTTTCTAGACGAATGTCAAGGAATCATAGCAGGAGACGAGGTGGATGATGACCATGATAAACTCAATATACACAAAAGTGGTTTTTGTCATGGTACTGGTAGAATATCGAAGATAAACTACTGGCAGAATCCTCAAATTCGTATTGCTTGCTTTGTTGGACAATTAAGTGGATTAGGTGACGGATGCTGCTATTCTAGTGAACGAGTCGAACATGAAAGACCCGTTCAGAAAACAGGACAAGCTGTAAAGGGAGTTGATATTCCGTTGGAGACGTCGGTTTTAATTGAATACGGACAGACGCACTTTAATGTTTCAATTTCCAATATATAATTCGGATACAGACACAGTTGTGGTTCGCCCTTTCCGGGAATTTCGAAGACGGAACAAATTTACCCATAATCTTCATGAAAACCAATTTGCCTGTAATCTTCAGATTGTACCAGAAATAATGGTTAGACCTCTTTGTCATTTTGTCGGAGGTCGCTTAACAGTCCAAGAAACAGAGACCAAGTTAACAGCACCCGAATCAGATTTAATTATATTTGTCCTTTCTTAAATCTAATCGATATGAGTTTATCATACTGGTGAGTGAATTAACTAGCCTTTTCCTATTGCTAATGTTTTTTAGTAAAGATTAACCATGAATTTGGAGGTCAGAGGGGTCGTTGTCTAGCTTGGTATGATGCCAGCCTCGGGCGCTGGAGATCGTCGGTTCAAATCCGGCCGGCCCCAATCAAAAATACCAATTTAGGTTCGATGATTCAATGATCGCCTGGGCATCGCAATAGGTTAGGTATTATAAGAATCGTTGTGTTTTCATCTTCTTGATTTAAATTATCCCAAACCGCTAAACTTGATATGTCGGAAGCACAACCACAACAAAACCCACAAGTTCATAAAGATGGTCCGCGAGACGCAGTATACATAGGAAAGAAGCCTTTGATGGCATATGTGACCTCAACACTGATTCAACTAGCCAATCAACCTTCCGTAACGATAAAGGCACGAGGCTTAAGTATTGGTAGAGCAGTCGATGTTTCACAGATTATCCTAAAGAGAATGGAGAACGCCGGCTACAAGGTAGGCGATGTAAGAATTGGGTCCGAGACCGTGCAGTCAGAAGATGGCAGAACACGGAATGTCTCCACAATAGAGATAGAAGTAAAGCGAATGTCGTAAGGGCCTTTCCGACCCTTTTTGTTATTTATATCATTGTTAAAGTTTACTATAGATCATGGAGAGAATCGCAGCTATTTACCTCGCCCACTTGAATCCCCTTACTAACACCCACCGACATATCATCTCTCTTTTGCTGCTTAGAGGCTACAATGTCTATGTTTATCCTGTAAGATTTTTGAAAAATCATAAAGAGATCAACACGCGCAGTTTTCCCTTTCCTTATTCCATAAGGAAAGCAATGATAGAATCGGTTTTCAGAGATAGTAAGTCTATCACTGTTTCTCCCGATTACACGCTGATCTCGCCATTCGTAAAATATTTGCCACCCTTGATTTCCCCGTTCTCATGGGTATTAAGAAACCAGATTCTCCAAAATGTTAGGGAAGAAAGATTCATCACATATACTGGCGATGTGGCTGAAAGGATTACTTTATCAGTCTTTAGGCTCAACCCAATAAAAGCTAGGCGACTTCCAGGATCTGCCTCGGCTGTGAAAAATATGCTCTATAAGCAAGCATTTAACGAATTTTCAAAAGGTTCTCGAGATGGTCAAATGCACGCGGTACAAAACTGGCGAGACAAGGTACCAAACGGAGTTGCAGACTTGATTGAGCGGCATTGGGAGATTGTAGAGAAATTTGCGAGATCTTCTGATAGCACGTTGAGGGTGATGGGTATGAAAATTCCAAAAGAGGGCTTTATTTAGTTTTAGAAGATTTTTATAATCCGCGAATTGACTGTGCCCTAAATGAGAACAAAAGGCGCGGACTTTATCTGGTTTGATGGCAATATTGTTAAATGGGAAGATGCAAATATCCCAGTTACCACCCACGCTTTACACTACGGTACTTCGGTTTTCGAGGGCATTCGCGCATATTCATCTAGGAACAATCTTTATGTATTTAGACTTAGAGAACACTTAGAAAGACTACAACAATCGGCCGCAGTCTATTCCATTGCGTTGAAATATACAGCTGAGGAACTGCAAGGGGCGACTATAGAATTACTGAAAAAAAATCAGATGAGACAGTCCTGCTATATACGACCGTTAGCATTTGTAGGACAGCATGGGATTGATTTGAATGTAACGATGGATTCGCCTACTCATGTTGTGATAATAATGTTCCCATTTGCCAAATACTTTAAGGAAGAGGGTATCCGTGCATGTATTTCTTCATGGCGAAGAATCCACGATTCTTCTACACCACCTATGGCAAAAGCCGGCGGCAATTATCTCAATTCAGTGCTTGCGACTCAAGAAAGTAATAGGAATGGCTACGAAGAATCCGTTATGCTTGATAGAGATGGGAATGTGAGTGAAGCATCCGGAGAGAATATTTTCATCGTCAGGAACAACAAAATTTATACGCCACATATAGGAGTGTCTGCCTTAGAAGGAATCACCCGTGACACAGCTATGGAGATCGCAAAGAACTTGGGATACGAGATCGTGGAGCGCCCGATTTCTCGAACCGAGTTGTACATGGCAGATGAGCTTTTTCTTACAGGTACTGCAGCGGAGATCACGGCTATAGTCAATATTGATGGTCGACCGGTAGGTGATGGGAAGGAAGGTCCAGTGAGCGGTAGAATTCGTACAATCTATTCAAAAATAGTAACCGCGGAGCTCGCAGATTACAATAAGTGGTTAACTCCAGTATGGTAAAAGATGACAAACAGAGGATCGCTGTAATAGGAGTTGGTGGATGGGGCAAGAACCACGTGAGGGTTCTCCATGAGATGGGAGTGCTTGGGGCAATTTGTGACGAGGATCAATTGCGTGCAAAAGAACTAGCTAGGCTTTACGAGTCAAGGCCTTATTACTCCCTTGATCAATTGCTTGAGAATGAACCCGACTTGGATGGGTGCATGGTCTGCACTCCTACCAAGACACATTTCGCTATAGCAAAAAAAATCATGGAAATTGGACTTCACGTTTTCGTAGAAAAACCATTAGCTTTCTCTTCGAAAGAGTGCGAACAAATGATCGAACTAGCTAAACAAAAAAAGGTAATCCTAACATCTGGGTACATTGAAAGGTTCAACCCTGCGATTCAGGATGTTAAGCGACTAATAGACGATCACAAATACGGCGATTTACTAATGATGGAGTTTCATAGGGAAAACAGGATGCCTTTGCATATCCGAGATGTCGGTATAATTTACGATACATCCGTCCATGATATTGATACTGCTATGTACCTGTTCAATAGTACGCCCCACGTGGTGTTTGCAAGATCAGGTACAAAATTTCACTCGTACGAAGATTTCGCTACCATTATGCTTGGCTTTGACGAGCAGAGGGTTGCAATTATCGCGTCGAATTGGATAACTCCGAACAGGGTAAGAAAATTCAGCGCAGTCTGCACCGACGGCATCATTACTGGTGACTATATTACTCAGGCCATC
This sequence comes from Nitrososphaeraceae archaeon, assembly GCA_030038695.1. GTDB lineage: Archaea > Thermoproteota > Nitrososphaeria > Nitrososphaerales > Nitrososphaeraceae > Nitrosopolaris. The sequence continues at coordinate 4,192 of JASHSN010000172.1, read as the reverse complement.
AAGATAGATTATGGAGATGCTACTTTAATACCGCGTCGCGGTAAATTTCAAGAACCATTAACACTAGAGCTGCGAAGTTTTTTAGATGTTGTCACAGGGAAAATCAAACAACCTGTTGTCACCCCTCAAGATGCAACTAATGTTACCAAAGTTGCAGAAGCGGCACTTTTATCGAGTAACACAGGTTCCCCCATCTATATGGATCTGAAATCGAGATGAGAAAATCTATGCTGGATATTTTGGCCTGTCCGATCGACAAGTATTATCCTTTAGAGTTATTCGAGTTCCTTGTTCAACGTCAAGACTTGGATAAAGACACGATTATAAGCGAAGGCATTTTGTTTTGCGGAAAATGCTTTCGTTTCTTTCCGATCGTGGACGAAATCCCCATCATGTTGCCTGATGAATTGCGCGAGAGGCAGTCCGAAATGGAATTTTTACAGAAGTGGAGAACCGAAATCCCTGACAAAGTTATAAAGCACGGTAATCCTTGGCATTTATAGAGGCAATCTCGATTGAGCCAAGATCACTCTAAGTCAAAAATAGCGAATTATATCTCCAAATCTGCAATAATTGGCCATAACGTCAAAATCTGGCACTTTGCATACGTAGGTGACGATACAGAAATAGGAGACAACGTAATGATTGGTTCGCTATCGCATATAGATTATAAAGTAAAAATAGGCGAAAATAGTCGAATTGAAGGATCCGTCTATATTCCTCCTTTAACAATTATAGGCAAAAATGTATTCATAGGACCTGGGGCAACTTTCACGAACGATCCTTATCCTATGAGCCCTAAAATGAGTGGAGTTGTAGTAGAAGAAGGAGCAATAATAGGAAGCAGAGCTGTTATAAAACCCGGGGTAAGAGTGGGAAGAGACAGCGTGGTAGCTATGGCAGCTGTCGTGACGAAAGATGTACCACCAAAAGTGGTTGTGATGGGACACCCGGCACGGGTAAAGTACACGAGAGAAGAATATGACAAGAAGAAAGCCGACTGGCTTTCAAGCAACTAAGGCTATGCCTTCGCAGGATGATAACTAGCAGATGTCTTCAAAAAAAACCCATCAAATATCTAACCGATGGTTTCACAAACGGGATTAGCCTTCATCATAATAAAATCAGGATTTTGCTTATTCTTTGCGATAATTCTAGCAAAATCTAATTTAGAACACGCTATCACTATCCTCGTCTTCTCGCTAGGGTATATATCGAATACCGACCATGGCTGTCGCTCCACATCTCCTATATAATCCTTCAGTTTCGATTCTAGAGACGATAAAAGTTCAATCTTATCTCCGCGCATCTCGTTGGGATCTAGCGTCCATGCGATAGATACTTTGGTTCTGCTCGCCTTTAAATCGCGTGTCTTCAACTCATCTCGAATTTTGTCTATCAAATATTTAATGTAACCTTCAGTACCTTTTATGCTACCATTAACTAGATACATTAATGGCCCCGCTCCCCCTAGCGACGCACCTATGACTCGAAGATCATAAAGGCCATTCGCAATATCGTCTAGATAAAGGTCGCTGAAAGTTCGACGTATAGTTTCGCTCTTTATATTAATATTTTTACAGATCTCTATCACACTTGCCATCCGTGTATAATGTCCCAAGACGCGAATTGAATGCAAAAATTCTGCGGAAATAATATCTATGTAATTTAACCTATTTTTAATGTCAGGATCGTATAACATTTTGGAAATTTCGGAGTCTTGTTTGGATTTCAAAGAACCCATAATAATTTCCGGAGACGAAACCAGATCGTCGCTGATTGGCATATAATAATAGAAAATATCCTCTCCTACAGCCATTCCGGTAACATGCTCAATCAAGGCCATGTTTTCGTTATTCCCTCCGATTCCTGCTGGGAGAGTGTAGATCACAGAGGTGCCTTTTCGAAGAGCCTTAGTAGCATCTCTCAGTTTAGATACGACATCACTTTTTACTTCTTGACCTACCTTTCGAATCTTGGGCGCAAAAAAGATGTAAGAAGCCTCGCTGACAGCTACGTCCACCGGCTCAAGAGCAAGCAATGGTTCGTCCTCTATTAGAGAGCTTACATCGGGGTAAGTTCTGGCAATATCAGGCTTTAGAGAGATAGCCATCCGAGCAGCCTCATCTATCAATGAAACCTTGAAACCCTTAACAGCGATTGAAGAAGCAATGCGATAGCCTTCAGTGCTCAATCCATAAACCGCTGTCGTTGTCTGCGATGGGTTCCTAGTCATTTTTTCGGTAATCCTCCTTGAATATTATAACGGGAATTTTTTTTCTCTCCAGAGCTATCTAAATAAGGGTTAAAGAAAAGTTTTTTCTATCCTATCCTAAAAATCTTGTTATCCTTGAGAATTTGGTTTGATATTTTAACACCGAAACAGGTGATGTTTTTTAACCCTGCAGTAAGGCTGTTACAGGAATCTGACCATGAGATACTATGCACCTCCAGACATTATAGGGAAGCCATAGAACTTGCTAAGATCAAGAACCTCAAGCTAAAAATTGTTGGCAGTCATGGTGGCGCGGAAAGGTATGAAAAGATGCGAGAAAGTGCAAAAAGGATTTTTGAACTATCCGCTTTGATAAACAGATTTGAACCCGATTTCGCGATCACATTTTCTTCTCCAGAAGGATCTCGAATAGCATTTGGACTTGGAATCAGACATATTGGATTTAACGATTCTCCGCACGCAGAAGCTGTCTCGAAGCTCACTATCCCCCTCACGCATCATCTCTTCAGTCCATGGATAATACCCATTTCTGCGTGGGTTAAATTCGGTATTTCGAGGGGAAAGATAACGCAATATCGAGCCCTAGATCCTGTTGCATGGCTTATCCGGAATCGGTCAACTGCATATCATGCAGGATTACCTGATTTGAACCTTGATCGTGAGAAAAAAATCGTTTTAATTAGGCCCGAAGAGACAAAGGCATCCTACATTGCCGACAAAAAGGTGGCTAATAGTATTTCCATGGTGGATGCTATCGTAAATAGCTTAAGTGAATCGACCAATATCATTATCCTGTGCAGATATGAAGAACAAATTCGACAATTTATGGAGAGGTACGAAGAGAGAGCATTTATAATGAGAAACGTTGTCGATGGAACTTCTCTGACAGCTGCCTCAGAGGTGTTCATAGGAGCAGGAGGGACAATGACTTCTGAGGCCTCGCTCCTTGGAAAACCTACTATTTCTATCTCACCTATACGATTCTACGTAGAGAAATATCTCGTTAGTTCTGGGCTGGTTAAGAGGGCATCAAATCCGATGGATCTAGTAAGATTAACCAAGAAAATGTTGTCGAGTGAGAGTTATAAAAGAAGACAGAAAACACGAGCGGCATGCATTTTTGATAAGATGGAAGATCCTATCGCCAAAATGGTTTCATATTTAAACGCGAACACGTAACATTCTAAAGATGGCAATAAATACTGAGATTAAGCCCGGAAGCCCGGTAGAGGAAATGTTCTGCCGAATGTAGTGGCCAAGCATAGAGGCCTTTGGAGCCTTTGACCCCAGTTCGAATCTGGGCCGGGCTATGCTTATCAAATTTGTTTTTGAGGATGACGTTACGTCGATGGGCCCTAGCTATGCACCAGATAGATGTGCTTGATTAGGTCCATGTGCACGACTATCAATTTGAGCATTTGTTGACCATCTTCGTGAGATCTTCAAGCGCATTGGCCACATGTCTCTTCCGTTTTACAATTCGCTCTGCGTAGACTGACAATCTCCTCCTCAAGAAATTTACCGTTTCTTGTTGCAGTCTTGGATTGGGTGAACCTGCAGATTGGCGCGAACGGATTGATATTTCTGGAGTAGTCTGTCTTATATCTCTCAATACCTTTTCTGCAGGCAAGCTCGAGCCGAATCTTTGAAGTACTTCTCGAATGTCTTCTTCTCGAAGCATTGTGAGTGGTTGTCTATTATTACCAATTGCTTTTTGCACTAGTAACCCTACCATTTTATGTGCCATTCTGAAGGATATTCCATTTTTTGCTGCTAATAGTTCAGCGAGATCGAAGGAGATAGCGTAACTGTTTCTCGACGATTGCACCATCTTTTCCTTGTTTATGATGAGAGATTTCACAATATAATCCATGACTTCTAGTGCCTGACTGGTCGTAGCAGACGCCTGCCATAATGAAGGTTTGATTTCTTGGAAATCCCTGGTATAACCTGATG
>JASHSN010000171.1 GCA_030038695.1 Nitrososphaeraceae archaeon | reverse complement strand
CTCATTATGTCGCGTAGAACGATGCAATCCGTTAACAAGGATGGCTTTAACGATCCTAACATTCGTACTATATCTCTTTCTGTGATTATCCCAACTGGTTTGGTATTATTATTGTCACTTTGGTTTACAATAATGACACATCCGATATTGTTTTCATACATGATTCTACAGGCTGTTAAAACATTTTGATCTTCTTTTTCGGTTTTTACACCTCGAGTCATGATACTAAATACCGAGATGGTTTCTAGACTATTCAAACGATTTTCTCGATATCTTATGGATGTGATAGTATATTATATATTGGAATGTTGTGCATTGCACTGCATTCGAACGTTTTCAAAAAGCGTATGGATTAGAATAATATTCTTATGTATACTGCAAGAGAATGTTCATAGTAATTTTTAAATGTCACCTCTCGTTGAAGACGTACTAGCGTGATTGATGCACCTATGGACCGTGGCGGAGTCAGAGAAAAGGAAACACATTCAGATAAACCAAAGAAAAGTCAAAGTATCACTTTTAGATTAGATTCTTATACGATAGATGAATTACAGCGTGAAGCAGATCAGAATCAGATATCGCTTAATGTTTTGGTAAACCAGGCCCTAAAAAGATATTCTGATTGGGACAGATATGAAACTAGAATTGGTATGATGCCTGTACCCAAAGCAATGCTAACTTCTTTGATTGATAAGGCAGTAGATATGGCTAAGAAGAGTGGAATAGAGGAGCACGATTTTGGACCTTTAAGAGACCAAATAATAAAACAAGCTGCTGAAATTGCATTTAATATAATGAAAGATGCTGTATTGTTTATGAAAAAGCAATATAATCTCTGGGTTGTTTTAGCAGTATTACAAGAGTATATGAAAGTATCAGGCATAAACTCAGACCATAGGATAGAAGGGGGACGAAAACATGTGTTTGTAATACAGCATGAGCTTGGTGAGAATTGGTCTCTCTTTACAAAGGAATTACTAAAATTGATATTTGAGAACCTCGCAAAAGTTAGAGCTGAAGTGAATATCACTTCTAATATGACAGTAGCAGAGGTTATCCTTTAATGGTAGAATTAGAGAAGCTCTATAAGAATCATGAAATTTTAGTGCAGTGCATACATAGTAGTTAAGTAGCCTTATTCTATTTATCTGATTAGAGTTTATTACAACAATGATGGATAACATCCCAAACTCTAATATTAGTAAAAGAGGAACGCTAAAGCCTCCTTTAGATGAAGATATAGTACACGAATATTTTAGGCTTATTAGAGCTAAAGATATCTATAGATTGCTTGACCTTTTTATGGATGATGCCATAATTTACGAACCCTTTAGCAAGTCAGAAGATGGTGAGGGAAGATTACAAGGAAAGAATTCAATAGAGTCTTTTCTTACAGTTGCGATGATGGCTAGTGACGGGTTAAGAGAGGAAGTAGAGATAGAAAAATCGAAACTAAGGAGAGATGATAACATCAACCAAGTTACTGCATATGTAACTTTTGAAAGGGGAGGAAAACTACAAGCCAAATTCACATTTGAAATAAGTTCAGAAGAAAATTGCAATTCAGTTCAAAAGCAGAAAAAAATCAAGTCCTTGGATATTCAGTTTGTTAAGTAATTATGTGCTTGTATACTTCACCATGTTCTCTTATGATAATATTTGACACAACGTAGGCATCTATTGACGCGGTACAGGTAATGAGACTGGGGGCACCACATTTCTGAGTTCTATAGAACTGCTGTGCAATGCACTGCAATCCTAGTCTTATAATATTATTGCTTCATGGATTGATGATGATGTCAAGGTCACCTTCTGAAGATGAATTTATCGGGATTAGAAAAGCAGATAAGAGAGTGGAAAGATGAAATCGGAGTTACTTGTAATAGGATGCTTTGTACTGACTATAACTAGCATTTCTACTTTATTAATGAACACGAATTTAGGAAATGTGAGTGCGATTGACAACTCAACAAGAGGTAATTCAACTTCTATTCAAGAAGCAAAGCTGTACGTAGACGATGCCCTCCAATCATTACAACAAACTCAAGATACGAAGACTTCAATAGCGCTTCTAAAACTTGCCGATCAACGTTTAGGTACACTAATACAACCTGCTGTCGGAAATGCTACTAAATTACTAGACTATGTAAATTCCACGTACGGAATTAAAATGCGATATGGTTCAGACTGGAGTGTTGAAGGTACTAGCAGTTTGCCTGTCATTGCAACGTTCTCTCCACAAAGAAATAATCAAGGCAACGTCATAGTGGATGTCGCTATAAACGATTTAAACACGAATCTTACGGCAAATGAATATCTTAATAAGCTAATGCATGAAATTGCAAATCCAAATATCAAATTCACTATTCACACTACAAATAATGTAACTTTGGCAGATCATCCTGGATTTTTACTAGCTGGTACCTTCAAAAGGAATCCTAGTTCTAATGCATTAGAGTGGTTTTCCAATATTGGAACAATTATTGGAAATAAAGTTTACTCTATCCTATACTATTCCCCAGAAAGAACATATCCAGTTTATCATCCGACATATCTACAGATGATTAGATCATTCGAGCTTATGCCGCCTTATATGTGCCCACCTTATATTGTGTGTTATCCAATCACTCCTTGAATAGATAATGACTTCGGAAGCAAGGTATTAAGAGAATATATCAGGTGCTGTAATCTAAATCCAGTACGCCATGATGAAGCACCTAAAGTAACTGAAACCTTTGACAGCCTCTAAACTCTTCTCGATGCAACAGCTCACTTAGTTCCCAATAAAAGTGGTTCGAGGTAACTTTACATACAGAATTCACATTCTTCTACTCAAGAAAATACTGCTAACAGAGACATCTAAGCAAAGAGAGAGGATCTCTTTTTTGAAATTACTTGGGATCTGCTATTCTTACCATCCTTACCAACGCTAGAGGAATCAACCCATGATTCATTATCACTCGTTTCCGTTACGATTCGATACTATTGAATAATAAGAATAATCAGATTGCCTATTCGTGACGCACCTTTTGTGAAGAAGAATAAGACATTAACAACAGCCTCTTTTACGATAGGGAGATACACAAGAGAAGTAGAGGCTTCACGTCAATTACTAATTAACCAGAATTGGTGCAAGTGAATGGCTGTGTGTTGGCGTTAGGTGCAGCGTGAACATACTGCATGGCACAGCATTCCTGTTTCTTAAATACCCTTATGCGATGATTATTTTCTACTTGTTTAATTTCACTTTGATAACACTAGAAAAAACTGGTAGAGGAATGACTTAATGGACCAATTCCTTCAACGTGTAAACTTCTTAATATGCAGACTATGTTTTTGGTGTGCCTCATCCATTGACGAAGCTTATGAGCTGACCCAAACATGCCCAATGTGTGATAATAACGGTAATAGTATTGAATCACTCCCGGTACTGGATTCGACAATCTCGGAGATTCGACAGTCTGAAAAATCATTGAGCAATTGAATCTCTCGATGCCTGTATACCATCATCTGCAATATCCTTACAGGAATTTAGAAAAGTTCAAGGTAAGAAGTCATCGATTTACAATTCTCGGTTTGATTCACTCAGGGATTGCATTAGAGAATGTGGATTAATCTAGATAAATTGACTTTAATAAACTCTATGATCTATGCATTAACCAGTATCCTACCTTAGGCCATACCTCTTTATGGGCACGTTGGCCTATTATCAGACCAACATGGCCAGATGAAAACTCTATAATGCTTTTGTCTTTACTTACAACGGCATCATTCAGAGCAGTGCTAGAAGCCGGTGTCACCAAATCGTCTTTTTGTGCTACTACATTAAGGAATGGCGCTTTGACGCTTTTAAGGTCAACGATATTGCCATCAACTCTCATCTGATTCGGTATATGAGATGCAATACCAAGTTATAATTGTCTTCAGCATCTAACGCGCGTCTTACTATATCCTTTAGGTCATCGTATCCATGTATGTTTTTGAATTCAGCTTCCTTACGAAATAAATCAACATATTCTATTATCTAGTCCTTACAAACCCGGCCAAAAGTCCCAACCCTAGGCCACCGCTAACAGGAATTCCAAGTGTGTGAAATAATCCATGTAAATTAGTTATGTCAGCATTAGTGGCCCAGTGTTGGATCTGTGTTGAAGTGTCGTTTCCAAGCTTATCCCAATTAACCGTACTCGCATACCCGTACTTTTGCAACAGTTGAACACCGACAAAGAACATTCCAGCCAGGAAACCTACGATAATTAGCATCCACTTCAAGATCTTTTTCAAAGCAAAGCCTATAGCATAACCTACAAGACCGGAACCTGCAAAAACAACCTGCCAAAGCTGCCTCCTCCTCCTCCTCTATGATCATGCTCTTCAATTCGCTCTAGGTGAGTAACATCATCTGGATGTATTACTACTTAGTGTGACTAACTTCCATGAATGCTAGTCAATTAATTCTCCATCTTTCTATATGCTATTGGAGTAAATGAGCA
>JASHSN010000170.1 GCA_030038695.1 Nitrososphaeraceae archaeon | reverse complement strand
GTAGGTCAAGCCTCCGATATCTATCTTTTCAAGAGCCTCAAATACTCTGTTTACTCTTCCGAGGGGGAATATTGCTTCAATCTTCTTCATATTTTATAACTAAATTCGAATGGGCAATAGTTTTATTAAAATATTGTTATTATTTTCTGATATTATAAAACAAACATTCAGATAATCTGTTACAGCGTTCCAGCAAGATAGCGAGCTTATCTTTGATGCTTGTAAAGTAGGTTTTAGTATTAGAAGACAGCAATATCTTTGCTAGGTAAACAAATTTGCATCTATTTAGGAAAAAAGAGATCCTCCGATGCTGTAATTGTGATATAGTGTTGAATCACAAATACAAATCTAAACCCGAATGGGAGATGCAAGGGTTTCTTTGTTCGAGTTGCCATATAGAGAAGACTAAAGAATTTATTCTAAGGCAACAAGATCAAAAGGAAAAGCTCAAACACGCACGTAACATTTGCACTGTCTGTAAAAAAGAGCTTCCGCTTGAATCAGATAAAAATAAAGCTCGATGGCAATGGAATATGGAACATAGCAGTATACTCTGCAAAAGTTGTTTTGAAAAGAAGGCTCAAGAATACGAGAAAAAATTGAATTACTGTAATTTGTGTAACAATAGATTGGGGTTTATCCGTTACAACCCAAAACCAAAATGGAATATCGAAGGTCAGTTATGCAGGAGATGTTGGGACAAACAACGTGAGATAAGGCATTAACTAACATGATTATCTTTAAAAAACACTTATGTGAAGACTGCGGAAGGAAATTCCGAAAGATTGAGCAGATGATGCAACACGTTCAAGTAGTACATGGAAAAGGTATATTTTATGAGTGCAAATCATGTAGCTTGAACTTCGAAGGAATGGAACAGATACGCGAGCATGTAAGGCAATTTCACTCCTACAATAAGATCAAAGGTAAGTGGTGACAGTATATCCTAACTCCACGACATAAAGAATAAAATAACCTAGTGCTGGCATGTCTTCAGATGGTAAAGGGTTGTCTCAAATGTCATAGGGACTTTGATGAGAAATTAGTTGATGATCCAGGCTCCGAAGTTTATCCTTCTTGTCCAGATTGTTGGAAGGAATGGACTAGTTATGCTGTGATGGTGATAAATGAAATGAGGCTGGATATGTCTCTACCTGAACATCGGAAAGCACTTCGGAAATACGAAAAAATGTTCTTTGGCTTAGAAAAACAAGAAGGCGAACTGCAAAAAAATCCTGACAGACGTCCCGATCAATAATATTATTTCATTTCCAAGATCTCTAGTGCGGCGCTGGGCATGATCTGTATGATTTTATGCCTATTTGGTACAGAGAACATAGACTCCTTGAGGCAGTCGATGAATTTTTGCTTTTTGATTTCATCCAAAGTCGTAAATGCTCGAATTAGATAGTCCATATTTAATTTCTCTATTGTGGTTTGGTCCTTTGAAATTTCCTCACAATACAATCGCAATATCAGAACTATCGTGCTGGAATCAAATTCGGATAGAACATCCATCCAGGTCCTCACTAATACAGCGAGTTTACGCTGTTCGATCGAAGAAGCAGCGTTTAATGCTATAGAAATCGTTTCACGCTTGTCTGATTCCTCAAAAATAGCAAATTCTTGTAGTCTCTTACGGATGAGTTGTTCTCGTAGAAAATCTGGCAGATCCGCCAGAATTTGGACCATATTTCCTGCTGCTCCTGAATCAACCGTCATCGAAAGTAGAAGGTGTATGCAATATTTTAATCCTATGAAAAAAAATATTCGAACTAGGCTTAAATAATCACAGGCTCAATTTCCAATATGCCATGTCTAGTGGTTGTCGGAGGTTTTTTTGGTGACGAGGGCAAAGGCAAAATTATTGCCTATCTTGCTAATAAAGAAAACCCTCTCGTTGCAGTGAGAGGAGGAGTAGGTCCGAATGCTGGTCATACCTTCTCTTATGAAGGGAAGACGTATAAAGTCAGGATGCTACCAAGTGCCGCATTAAATCCTAAGACACAATTGCTAATAGGGGCAGGCGTTCTAATAAATCCCGAAATTTTATTCAATGAAATTAAAATGTTCTATTCGTTCAACAGAACATTGATTGATGCCCAGTCTGGCATCATAGAGAAAGCGCATATAGAAAAAGACACATGTATAATGCATCTGAAAAATAAGATAGGTACAACTGGAACAGGCACTGGTCCTGCAAATGCTGATAGGGCATTTCGGGTTCTAAAAGTTGCAAGGGACATTCCAGAATTGACGCGATATGTTGGAGATGTAAGTAACGAGGTCAATGACGCCTTGGATAAAAACAAAAGCGTTCTAGTCGAGGGTACACAGGGGACTTTTCTATCACTCTTTCATGGAGGGTATCCTTATGTAACATCAAAAGATGTGACGGCTTCTGGGATATGCTCTGATGTTGGAATTGGACCAAAGAAAGTGGATGATGTTCTTGTCGTTTTCAAATCATATGTTACCCGAGTAGGGGAGGGTCCGTTGAAAGATGAGATTACAAGCGAGGACGCTAAAGCGAGGGGATGGTCAGAGTATGGGAGCGTGACTGGTAGGCAAAGAAGAGCTTCACCCTTCGATCCGGTTCTTGCCAAGAAGGCAATAAGATTGAATAGTGCTACGGAACTTGCCATCACTAAATTAGATGTGGTATTTCCAAGTTCAGCTGGTGAAAAAGAATTCTCTAAGCTATCAACTGAAGCACGAAGGTTTATAGAAGATATAGAAGGAGAAACGGGGTTGAAAGTCACGCTTATAGGCACCGGGCCAGAACTCACTCAGGTTATTGACCGGCGAGGAAAAGATATAGCAAATATGGATTCATGAGACTTTTGCAAGGCGTGGTGCATTTTCAAATTGAAATTGTTATTAAAGTGAAGCTATACAGGTTCTAAACAAATATCTACATAAATCACGGACATAGGCAATAAAGTTGCAATAGACGATAGTCCTAGTGATGTGTGATGATCAATCGGGGAAGGTGAAAATGATTAAACCAGCTGTTTCTTTTCGGGAATGCTATGCTACTGCTCCATTCATAGTATTCGAATTTAATTGATATCAAAGCTGCCTGCCATTCTACCGAATGTAACTCTTAGATAGTAGACCCGTACGAGCTAACAAGATATGCTAGGAGGTTCTCTTTCGAATGACTTTAAATA
>JASHSN010000169.1 GCA_030038695.1 Nitrososphaeraceae archaeon | reverse complement strand
GCTGCCCTTTGGAACGGCAGCCGCAACCGCCGCAGCCGCCGGATGATGCCATGCTAATGCCTGTTGTTGTGGTCCAATTACAATCGTTGATAGACTTGCTGCAGCAATTAATGCTACAATCACTGTCGTTGTGCGATTCATAATTCTCAACACTGATATCATTTCTCTCTGTATATATCAGATACTTCACAGCGACTCCTAAAATTCTTAGAGACTTTGTGCATATATTGATACACTATATTATCATACTCAAAAATACTGGTTACAATCGTCACCTCAATACCAATGTTATTTTTCACTATACCCTGTAGAACCTTCATCCGGCGCTAGAATGATTAGAAACTCTATGGATAGCGTTACACAATAATTCCATATTTAATACAAGCACAGTTATGATGCATTAGTTGTCGAGAACCGTCTTATTTTCTATCGCATTTGTATTAATCGTAAATACAAAGTTAAGCTGGTCTACCAGAAATAGACCTGACGAGATACGTCCGTTACTCCTAATAGTCTCATTCTATACACAACACTATGAATTACCTTATATATTGTTCTGAGATGCTTATTTACCAATAGAAATGTCGCTAATAATCCTTGTAGCAACAGTATTACCTTTATGAGAGATAGCGAGCTGGGAGTTGTTATTAGTACGTGGTTTCTGATTTGATAGTATTAGATTTGTTATAAGTGCATTCTGCACTAAAAGGAGATTCTAACCTACCTTTTAAGTTCATTACTCGTCGCCATACCTACTTTATATTCTCTGGGTTACTTTTTCCCGAGGCAATGCCAGCAGCCTGGAAATGATTGGAAATGGTGGCTCCGCTCGTCAACAACTTGATCGATATCAGAATGCCAAATCTCCAAATGTCTATGACAACATGGTCGAAAGGATCACACTTTCAAAAAATAGATCATGGTGATGATTATATTAAGCATTTTCGATATAGTTTCGTATGAGTAATTCTTTATGACCAGCACGTTTTGAACCCCTGCAATTGATGGCCCTGACTACGTTCACCTCTTTAGTGTAGTTCATAAAATCGGAATATAATTCTCGAATAAATGGAGTATCGGAATTGCTTAGCAAAACCATGCACTGTCTTTCATCTAGTTTTTTAAAGATACTAGCAAGTTGCTTTTGATCATGGTCACCGTATCCATACTCCGTGTAGCTAGTAAAGTTTGAAGTAGGATTTGTAGGATTATATGGAGGGTCTAGATAAATAAAATCACCTTTTTGTGCATAATCTAGCATAACTTGTCTATAATCACTGGCCAATATTATTGCCTTTGAATACCGTAGTGCCCGACTAACGTTCTGCAGGTTATTGCTATCGCATATAAGTGGGTTTTTGTACCTTCCAATCGGGACATTAAATATGCCACTCCTATTTACTCGATAAAGCCCATTATAGCATGTTTTGTTAAGGGTAATAAATCTAGCTGCTTTTTCAATATCATTAATAGGCTTGAGTTTATCTCTTAGCTCGTAGTAATACCCAAAAGGAGCGCTCTTATACGCCGCTTCGTATTGTTTAAGGAGTTGCAGAAGTTCGGATACATTATCTTTTACGATCTTATAAGTAATAATTAATTCGCTATTTAAATCAGAAAGATAAGAAGAAAAGCTTAGTTTTCTATTAGAAATCAAATGGAAGAACAAAGCAGCTCCACCTAGAAAAGGTTCAAAATATCTTTCAAATTCAGACGGGATCACTCTATCTAACTCTGACAATAGCTGAGTTTTACCTCCAGCCCACTTTACGAATGGATAAGATGTGTTTACATTATCCTCTAAAGAATGAGAAGTAAGCATAACCGTAATCTCTCGTGTATCCTTTATAAATTCGAGAGTTAGCTAATGCTTTATATGATAAATCGTCACTCTAACTGTCGTAATCTTGAACTGCTACTCATAGGTGATGATGGACGTGCTGTGGGGGATCGTTAGAAACGTGATTTGCTGTGAGCCAGCACCAACTGCGCCTCCTTTTACTGCTTTAGAAATATTGCGAAAATTGAGGCTATTTCTTGAAGATCTACAGTGCTCTCTATTACAGTGGTGGTATTAGTTACCTCATGAATATCAATAAGTAGTGTTATCTAATAATCAATGCATGCGTCTCCAGAAATCGTAACCTATTAACCCTAATCCTACGAAAATGAGTATTATCGGTGTTATAGAATAAACACTTGGTGCGTATAGTCCTCTAAAATAATTATAAGCATCAAAAAAAAGAGAACCGAATAACAATACAATACCAGCCAGAAACAGTTTAGAAAAGGAGATCTTTGCCAATAATTCTCAGAAATTATGCTAAATTGGGATACTATTAACCTTTAAGATGAGAAGATCGTGCATAGGATCTCACCTGACTCTAGAGAAATTTAGAAATAAATCATACGCAGGTCTTGCTGATCTTAACCGGCAAGATCATTTGCTGGAGATAAGCAAGAGTGACGGACGGATATGTTGTTTATATTATTGGAGATAAACAATTCTGCAAAATGGTGTTATGGACCACAAGAGCCACAATTAGCTACGTCTAGAAAGTTATGGTGCATCCAGAGTACAGGTAATCAATCCTCCGACTGTTGTGAATGGGCCACCTCCGCACGGGCCGCCGCGAAAGCCCAGATTGTAGCCGAAGTTGTTGCCAGGTACTATGGGACTGCCGCGAAAGCCCAGATTGTAGCCGAAGTTGTAGCCATGGTAAGCGTAGCCGTACGCGTGCTGGTTGACAAACACAGGCCACAATACAAACAATAATAATCCTACCACTACAACCGCCATAATGTTCAATATCTTCAAATACATCAATCTAGCTGTTCGACGAATGATCTGATATGTATTTCGAACCAATATCCTATAGCAATTAACAGCTACGTGCTATTTCTAAATTCGCCGTAAAAATAAAATTGTTGATTAATATTTATATGTCCCTACCCTTGTTACTCTTATTATTTGTACCTGTTTTGGAATTTTTTATTATCGTTCTTTGGATATTGAATCTCGTAGGTTCCATCCTCAAATTTTGTCACATTTATGTTGTCGTTTCGACATTGGTAGTAATTGATTGGACGATCATGCGTGATTGATCCGTTAAGCCAGACCATTAACACACCACACAGAGGACAATTCATAGTCATTCTATTACTAAGCATAATTACATATTGATTGGATTAAAACTTTTTATCTAGTTTGTTCCTTGAGAACTCTTATTCTACTTATCTGCGGCGTACCATCAGAATGGATTTCGTGGTTATGTTAAAGTTCCAGTTCTTAAGCCGATAAATCTGCCGTAGTATTATGAAACCTCTGAATAATCCGACTCGACTCCATATGTTGAGAAAATTCAAAAGAAATTGAGAACCATCTATATATTAATGCTACAACAGGTTAGGTGGTTGATGGAATTTTCGCTTTGCTTAATCCATTTTTGGCATGCAATCAAGCCAATCAAGAGATCTCGTCTGAAAATCAGTATGTATAAATAACTAATATCTTAGGTAATTCCTCCCGCTATTCGTTCAGAATCTCACACGGAAGAATATGATGGTACAATACCGATAATAGAGGATAAAAAAAGAAGAATTTATCCGGTGACGGACTGGTTCTTGAGAAGTGATTCTTCAATGAATTTTTGATATGTCTCTTTTGGAGCTGCACCTACGGTTCTTGCGATTTCTTTTCCAGCTTTGAAAAGTAATAAAGAAGGAATCGATCGTACACCGTATTTGACAGCAATTTCTTGATTTTCATCAACGTTTAGTTTTGCTATTTTTACTTTATCGCTCATTGTTTGCGACAGCTGCTCTACTGCCGGACCAACCATTCTGCATGGACCGCACCATTCAGCCCAAAAATCAACAAGGACAGGTAAATCCGATTTTGTTACATCGTTGTCCCATGAACTGCTTGTTACATGAATTATCACATATCACCTATAACTATATCCTGGTAACTACATATAAATTAACTAGTTATATCGCGAAGGTCAAGTCAAATGAACGGCTTGTTAACTTCAAGTACAGCGATATCCCTTCTATAAACTTTGTCGAACTGCCTGGGTTTTGCATCTCTAAATACATCCTTACTGCAATATTTCATAGAATAAGCAGCCATAATATCAAGTATGGGCTGCAAGGCTGAGCCCTTTTCAGTAAGATAATACTCTATCCTCACAGGCTTTTCATTTGAAAATACCTTACGTTTTATCAAGCCAGCTTTTTCCATTTCTCTCAACCTTGCAGAAAGAGTTTTTGGATTACTATCTTCAATAGAGTTTAATAATTGATTAAACCTGCTCTGCTTACCATTTATCATATTTCTTAGAATCAAAACTGTAAATTTTTTGCCTATAATTTTGAAGGTATTGTTTATAGGACAGCATTTCATATCGACATCATTGCTTGACGGATTTAATGGGCTAGTATTTATAGTTCCAGCAGAAGTACCGCGATTTGTCGGCATGTATATAGTATGTACAATGTCTAATCTTAAATACTTAATTGTTTATATGTGATAACCACGGGTTACTGTTACTAATCAAAAGGTATGTTCTCATTGTTATTCATTTAATATCAGTACTGCATTGTCCTGCATTTAAGGTTAGGATGATGAACGATAGAAGATAATTCGCTATAGTCCTATTTATATATGCTCACAGGACCCACGAATATCTGCTTTATGAAATAGGGCTTGCAAATGATTGGCTGCCTGTGTAATTGCGAGCACGACGAAAGATGGTCATGTTCCATCTACGAATTAAAAACTGTTAGCACATGACGATGCTTCACTCCCAGCTTCTGTGTGCGTAAATTGAAGATACGGTGCAAAAATTGAAGATGCAGGCACAGTGAAAATCAAATTTTGATTTTTCATAGGTCTTGCGTTGATCGTACTGCATTACTATATGCCGTATGCCAACTTGAGGGTGTTTATTGCTTCTTTCGGATTGTTATTTTTTATGGCACGTAGGGCACGGTCTATGAATAATTTTGATGTTTGATTTCCCTCAATGCGCTCATTAGCTGATCCTAAATAAGTTATAGCTTCCTTTGTATTATTATTATTTAGTGCTCGAATAGCATCTTCTATAAGATCTGTCGCAGGTTCATCACACATTACTTTATCTAGCAACGGGTTTTTTGATTCTTTTGGCTTAAGAGTTGTCGTGGCGGTAGGTATATTGACGGTTTCAAATGCTTTCTTAATTTCATCACGGATTATTTGGTTGATGTCTTCTACTGTTTCATTAATAGACGTTTTGTATTGAGCATTGTCGACCATAATCCTTACTGCCTTTATTAATTAATTTAGCCATCAGCTAGGTACATTTGTCTGAATTAACAGCTATAATCAACATGTCACAGCATATATATAAAATATCAGTATGAGAGGCCATAGGGCGAGGTGTAAAAGCCGGACGGACGAATTGAGCCATAACGAGCCTCTGCAATGGACACAAGAGATATACAGTCAGCTACAGACTGAGAAATAAACAGTTGTCGACTTTCCAAGATACAGAAAATTGAATAGGACCTAAGTTGTTGAGAGACAAAAAGGATTAGAGCGTATTGTTCTAATCCTTTTTGTCTATCTTTTATGATCAATCGCGGCGTGGCCGTGAGAAGAGTATATTATTCATACTAACAAATATAGCAATAATATAGAATAAATGAAAATAGCACATATAAACAATACGTCAGGCATTGCGACCGTTCTCGCAAAGCAAGAAAAAAGACAGGGACACGAGGCAGATGTCTTTGTATTCAATGACAAGATATTTAAGCAATTTGGGGGGAATAAATTAAACTACTGGTCGCCTCTAGACAGATGGAAGCTCTTTAGAATCTTAAAGCGATATGACGTGTGGCATTATCATTATCCGTATGGCTCACTGAAAAGAAGCCTAGAGAAGCGAAACACTGATAAGATATATCTGAAACATTATCATGGCAACGATTTAAGGGGCCGGCATGAGCAGGACTTTTGTTTAGTTTCTACCCCAGATCTATTGAAATTTGCACCTAATGGCAGATGGCTTCCTACACCAATTGATCTAACTGAAATTTTGGCGACGAGTGGAGAATTAGCCTCTTCTAACAAACGCGAAGGACATAAAATTAAAGTTGCTCATTATCCTTATTACAAAAGTTATTCATCATCAGATTTCTACAGCGACGTGCTTTCTAGATTACAAAAGGAAGAGAAGTGTGAATTAATACATATTTTGAATCAATCACATTTACACGCGTTAAGGAGCATAGCCCTCTCCGATGTAATAATTGGTAAAATATTACCAGACGTGGGATGGTTTGGAAAATTCGAACTTGAAGGGATGGCTCTTGCTAAACCTGTCATAGCGTATGTTTCAGATGAGATGTACGAAAAATATAAACCTCCAATTTACCGAACCACAAAAGATACTTTCAAAAGAGACTTGGAGAACTTGCTAGGAGATCGTAATACGATAGAAGCGCTATCTCGTGAAGGGCCAAAATATGTGCGAAATAACCATTCATTAGAAACCGTTGTAGAAGCAGTAATGGCATGTTACCATTAAGTGGTGGGAATGAGTAGCGTTATTAAACTGGGATAATTGCAATTACCGTAGGAAAAATCTCTTTGCATAAAAATCTTTTTCATGTATACCTGTTTGATCTAAGGCAATGCTATGTCGCGTTCTTCTAGCATCTGCCCAAAAAAAAGTAAAAACACCTTCTTGATATAGCCTCGTCTGGTTGTTATGACCACCGTACTCCAAACCCTGAAGAACAATCGCTCGATTTCTGACTACCCCTCCATAGTGCTTGACTGTAACAAGCAGGTCGGTATTGCTCAGGTATCTTA
>JASHSN010000015.1 GCA_030038695.1 Nitrososphaeraceae archaeon | reverse complement strand
CGGACAACGACGCCAATATCGGATACCATGTTTCTAGCTCTGTGGAGTAACCAATTAGCCTGCTTAGGAATATAATTCTGATTCTTTAAATGTATAATGTACCTTTTCATAATGTACAAAATCCTGTGTGATAGACCACCCACTTAAACCCAGTATACTCGCTTGATTGTACGCTGTCTGTTTCGTGTATTATGAATTGGTTTTATAGTAAATAGATCGAGAGTGCCTATAAGGACAGTGATCTAAGGAGAATCAATGACAATACAGCGAAGAAAACTACCAGCCATCATTGGCGTAGCCTCCGGGTTAGCAATTATAATTGCAAGCACGGTCACGCCAGCATTTGCAATAAAAAATTTCTTCAATTGCATGACAGACATAGCTAATGAACATGGAAAGCTTTCTATAGATGATGTCAATACGTGTTTACACAGGGAATATGGTGTATATCGCAACACCCCATATCCTACTCACGGACAAGGTGCTGGGTGGTAGTAGTACATTTAGCTAGCAGTAAAGGGAGCATTCTCATGCTAATAAAACGTAGCTGACGCATGAGGGTCATATACAATTTATTTAACCTTAGTTCCAGCATTTGAAATTCATGATTGACTAGAGATATTGAAGCCTGTATCAATAGCAAAGAAACAGTCAGAACTATTGCCATGCGATTATTTCTTCCAACAGCATGTTCTAACAGATCCTCAGGACTCCCCACCGTGAGAACATGTCCCTATCTTTGGCATTCATTTATTATTGCTTTGGGGCTAAAAATTCGTTTTAAACTCGAGGAGGCATCGCTCGTTTTGTTCTTGTGTCTACGTTGTTACTGATTCATTGTCACTGAACATAAGTCATCCGAAGAATTCTACATATATTACTGTTATAACGCCCTTAATACAATTTGCTTTTTTACCTTAGTCCATCCACGATAACCTAAATTTAAGAAGTAACGATTCCTGATGTATCTTTTGCGAATAATATATTGTTTAAGGTAACCTGAAACTTTAACCCCTCGCGTTCAACGATAATCTCTATATCGTCCAAGGAATCAGATATTTCTCCCCCCTCTATTTTTTTAATACCCACGTGAATGGTCTCATGCGATATTAGTGCCTCAACGAATGGCTCAATAACCTCAAAATCATTGAGCCGAGATCTGGCGTGTTCTTTTGATTGTATTATCAACATTGTCTCGCCTTCATAAGTGAAATAGGCTGGCGAGCCATCAACAGCACAAGCAAAAGCAAAATCATTGATAGTCATATTGGAAACCAATCAGCAGAGAAACACACAGACACGATATCACATCGATACCCCAAAGTCTTCGTCCTCTCTTTCGTATCACAGGTTTAATAATCTTGTACTAATGGAGGAACGTAAATTCACTCATTACAGCACAAAATATTCAGCTTCTGGATGATGTACTACGATGGCTGCGGTAGATTGATCAGGTATTATCTGACCAGCTTCTGTTAATCTCATCCCTGATTTTGAAGGATCTAATATTTTCCAAACTAGATGATGTTGTAATACGTCAGGACAACTAGGATAACCCCAGCTATATCTAAGTCCACCTTTGTTGCCAATCTTAAGTTCTCTCTTTATGAGTGAATTAACCCATTCAGCCATAGCCTCAGCTGTTTCTACGGCTAATCCATGTAAATAATATGCATCAGTATATTTGTTCTCCTTATTCCATTCATCGATTATCTCTGATACTTTGGTGCCAACAGTGACTGCCTGAAATGCGGCAATGTCATTTTCACCGAAGTAGTCAGTCAGGCATAGGGTTTTTGCTTTCGAGGACCTTGGAAAATCGAAAGCTACTTCTCCTCCGTCACCCACTTCTACAATCAGTTTGTTGTCTCTATTGTGACATTTGAAATAACCGTATACAGCTTTAGGTTCAAACAGCTTTTCTTCAATAACTCGTTTTCCCCATATTTCAAACAGTTTCTCTGGCTGTTCGCTCACGCCTTTTGCACCTCTTCCACGAAATCCCCAAGAAAGAACAAAAAGAGACTTTTTATTAATGAACTTCCAAATCAAATTTAGATCTATGTGATCTGCTCCGAGCCTTATTCTTCTTGCAATATGCGGTGGAATGGGCGCTGGAACCGGCGTTATGTTGCTACGCGGCGATACTTGAGATAATGTTGAAGGGACTTCCTTTTCGTTCCACCTCTCCAATTTCTGTTGCCATTCTGAGACATAAGCCGATCTTTCTTCTGACATTAATTTGTTCATGACCTTCAGACCTTCAAAAGCAGTTTTGCAATAAAATACGCCAGAACTATAAATGCCTCCTTCTTTTGCAATTCTATTAACGTAGCTACTGTTAATTGCTGCGCCGCCACATAGGACAGGTATTGTCATTTTATCTTTTCTTGAAAATTCCACAAAGTACTGCATCTGCTTGGATGTCGATACGAGAAGCGCAGATAGGCCAACTGCGTCAGCATTAACTTCCTTAATTTTGTCGACGATACACTGGAGTGGAACCTGTTTTCCCAGGTCATAAACTGAGTATCCATTATTTGTAAATATTGTCTTGACTAGGTTCTTGCCTATATCATGAACATCTCCGTAGACAGTACAAAGTACTAACTTCCCCTTGCTTACACCTTCTTTTCGAATTAAATATTTTTCGAGTTCTGCTACTGCAGCTTTCATGCATTCTGCAGATTTCAACACAAACGGAAGAATCAGGTCGCCCGCTCCGAATTTGTCCCCTACTTCCTTCATAGCTGGTAGCAAAACTTCGTTTAATGTCTGTACTGCTGCTTCATGAACCATTTCTTTTGGAGCTTCAAGGATTCCTTTTTTTTCCATATCCAGATTTGATTCAGCGTTACTTGTTGCGAGACGGTTTGCATGGATCCTATCAGCTATAGAATCGACAACGTCGGACTCGATGCCATCTTTTAGTCTATGAACAATTCTAAAATAACATCTTTTACTTGCTTCCCACCTTGGATCTACTTCTATCCTGTTGCTTGGAACATCTGATCGCCGCTTTACTCCTTCGAAATATGTTATGAATTCAGCAAGTGCGTTAGAATGACTGTTGAAAATGAGATCTTCGGCCAGTTTTCGCTCATCATGATCAATATCCAAGTAAGGGATGATATCTTTGGCATTAATTATTACCGCGTCGAGGCCAGCTTTTATGGAATGATGCAGGAAAACAGAATTGACTATTTTTCTGGCGTTTGGTGCGAGGCCAAAACTCACGTTGCTTAGTCCTAATACTGTGAAGCAGCCTGGAATTTTTTGCTTCACCAACCGTATCCCCTCAAGGGTGGCTTTTGCTGATTCCAAGAATTCCTGCTCGCCTGTAGCTAGAGTGAAAGTCAGAACATCGAAAATATACTGCCAGGGCTGGAGGTTGTATTTTTTACCTGTTTCGTAAAGGAGGATCGCGGTTTCTAATTTTTCTGCAGGGGTTTTAGCCATTCCCTTAGGTCCTATACACATCGCGATAGCAGGGATACCATACTTTGCCATCAATGGTGCTAACGTATGAAACCTAATTCCATCTCCCTCAAGATTGATAGAGTTGATCACGGGCCTGCCTGGGATTTGCCTGATGGCTGCTTCAATCACTTTAGGATCAGTTGAATCTATAACGAGCGGCGCATCAATCACCATGCTTAATTTTTTAACAAGCGTCCTCATGAAATCAAGTTCATCTGTTCGTTCGGTCGTCGCAACACAAACATCGAGGCAATGAGCACCGTCTTCGATTTGTGTCCTGGCCAAGTCAACCAGGCCATCATAATCGTTCCTAAGCACCATGTCTTTTGCCCTTCTCGACCCTTGAGTATTGAGACGTTCACCAATTATTAGAGGTGGAGGCTCCTGTCTTAGATCAACAGCCTTTAAGGAGGAACTAATTCTGGGTGAATGCATATTTAACGTATAACATAATCCTTTGCTCTAGATCCTTTCTAAAACCTTACGCATAATACTGGATCTATCCTCCGCGGACTATCGTCAGATTAATCCCCTCTACCTATTCCTGTGTCTGTTATACCACTGACATGGTACGAATCTATCATTTTACGCATTTCGGCAATATGTAGTGGATTTGTTCCGCAGCATCCTCCTATTACTCTAACTCGCTTGTAATTTTCAATGAATTCTTTTAGTTTTTGAGTCATTTCAGCAGGAGTCATTTTGTATACAGCTTTACCACCTTCATTATAAGGCATGCCTGCATTCGGCACGACTAGTATGGGTAAGTCCTCTTGCTGATCCAACCATCTGACACTTGGAGTCATCTCGACAGGACCTGTTGAACAGTTCAATCCAAAAACATCGATATGCATGTCGCTCACGACTGTATATGCGGCCTGAATATTTGTACCAAGAAGCATTTTTCCATATTGATCTAGTGTAACGTTGGCGATAATTGGAACCTTCTTGCCCAAATTGTCGATTGCATCATGGCATGCTTCTATTGCGAGTTTGACTTCCAATATATCTTGGCTTGTTTCTATTAACAGAGCATCTACACCACCCAAAATCAAACCTTCGGCCTGTGGCAGAAATGCCTCCTTTATCTGGTCAGGTGTTTTTTGGCCCAGATCAGGATCTTCGGAACTTGGTAAAAAACCTGTGGGACCCATAGAACCTATTACGTATCGTGGGGTGTCCTCAAATTGAGGTTCTTTACACACCTCTCTAGCAATATCTGCCGCTTTTTTATTAAACTCCAAAGTACTATCACCAAATGAATATTCCGCTAACTTCAAATAGTTGCTACCAAAAGTATTTGTTTCTATGCAGTCTGCACCAACTTTCAGATAGCTTCTGTGGATCTGTTTGATCCAGTCTGGGTTGGTTAGAATCAAACCGTCATTAAAACCATCTCGATTTCCCGGAAAGTCTGTAGGTTGCGGATTTAGGCGCTGAATTTCTGTTCCCATTGCTCCGTCGAACAGCAAAATTCTACTGGCAATAGCCTCAAGGAAGGAGATCATTTGATGAATTGGAATTCGCGCGGCCTAGGTTTATAGGTTGTTCGCGGTTTATTCTGGTAAAAGTCGTATTTAGAAACTTGGCTAGCTTAGCGCGGAGCTGCGTCTGTAACCGGGATGATGTGTGCTAAATATGCGGTTGTTTATATTATCTTTCTTCATTATTTACCACGCCAGTTAATGCACAAGAGCTCATATATGGAACTTGTCTAATTTGTGCAAAAGGGCTCATAGTTCAGCTTGGATAGAATGGCTGCCTGCGGAGCAGTTGGTCGAGGGTTCGAGTCCCTCT
>JASHSN010000168.1 GCA_030038695.1 Nitrososphaeraceae archaeon | reverse complement strand
GTAGATCTGAGATCGCACCACTATTGAATATATGATAAGTGGAAGTTCAGGTCCGTATCTCGCATCGATCATGGTATCGTAAGATGCGGGATCTTCAAGTAAATCTAAGCTATCCGTATGAGTGTACTGGTGAATATGGCAGGTGGATATGGCGGTGATATGGACATAGAAGAGTAACTTAGATAAAGGGCGCGCTAAAGCATGAAAGAAATTTACTAGACTTTCCATGCTTATTTCTTCTTTAGTACCATATCTATCCGCTTATCATGTCCTTAAAAAGGTGTCTATACCTCAAGTATTTTACTTCTCTTTTCTGAAGTAGCCATGCAGTATAGATGCGAAGCAAATGGTTCTGCTTCCGGGGACCATGCCATCTATGCTGTCTCCGCTGAAAACCAGAGGTAACGGACTTTATCGAACGTGTTCGCTCAAGGATTCATGCAGTCGTTGCTCCTGAGAGATACTTTACAGACAGCAGGAGTTGTCCGAAGATAAAAGTAAATAAGCTTCTTTGTTGATGCTGCGAGTAGGATAAATGGAAAAGTTGAAAATTCTGGGTTTTGCAGGTAGTTTAAGAGTGAGTTCTTATAATCGAGCCCTTTTACGCGCGACTGCTGAACTGCTCCCAGACGATACAACTCTGGAGATCTTCGACCTAAATGGTATTCCTCCATTTAATCAGGATCTTGAAATGGACATGCCTGCAAAAGTAAAGGAGTTCAAATCAAAAATAAAAGAAGCAGACGCAATATTGATTGCTACCCCAGAGTATAATTATTCTGTGCCTGGAGTCCTAAAGAATGCCATAGATTTCGCATCGAGACCCTACGGAGACAATCCATTTAACAATAAACCTGTTGCAATTATGAGCGCATCTATTGGGATGCTTGGAGGAGCAAGAGCACAGTACCATTTGCGTCAGACATTTATATTCCTGAACATGTATCCAATGAACGGACCAGAGGTTATGGTAAACTTTGCACAGAACAAGTTTGACTCAAATGGTAAACTAACCGACGAAGACACTAAAAGATATTTAAAAGGACTAATAGAAAACCTAGCAAATTGGACAAAAAGATTGAGAAAATAATAAGTATGCTTATGTATGCAAGAAGATTGATAAGTATGCTTAGGGTTACCAGGTTCGCGAGAAACTTCTCTACGATACATGTGCCTATCTCCTAGTCCAAAATAAGACGACATCAGGTCACCCACGATGGGTTGTATCTTGATATACTGATTATTTGGGGGGCACTGCAAAACACCATTACGTTACTCACTACCCATAATAGTACTGCGCGTATCGCACATTGATACACTGGGACAGTCCTACGCAGCTACTACAGTAAGAGAATCGTCACTTCCAGTTTTCCATGTCTCTAAATTTAGATATACCAGGCAATCACAATAGAAGATCAATGGACCTGCTGTAGCATCAGATTAATGTCAATCGCAAAGGCCTGTCTCGTTCGGGATTATGGTGGTTTCAGCAAGAATACTACGGTTACAAGTAATCTCTGAATTGTCTATATCTTTATTCATTTAAGATGATGGCTCTCGTCGAAATCTCGTCAAAACTACGATAAGTCGATCATCAGGAGTACATGAAGACAGCAGTAGCAGTTGACCCGGTGTACAGTTTGTATAGTACAACAGCATCGACTGATTAAAATTGATGGTTTGTATCTATTTGGGGGCACTGCAAAACACCATTACGTTACTCACTACCCATAATAGTACTACGGGTATCGGACATTGATACACTGGGTGATGATACAATAAGAAATGGAGTGGAGACTATGAACCGGACGGACCCATCATTTTACTATCTTGCAGGGTATTACATTTTGTGGAACTAATTTTAGTAATACTCCAATACCAATTATTTGGTACTGAACACATTTACCCGCAATAATTTGGTACTCCAGCTTTAGATAACGTAAAGGGAACATAATTCTCAAGCGTAAATTAGGTTTTAATTCCTATTTATGTTGAAGTTCGGCAATGATCATTTTTTTACTTTATATGCAAGAAAACCTGTAAGCTCTATTGGTGCACGGATTGAACCTAAATCAAATTAAAGTTGAATACGTTGTTTCCTTTAGTGATGCTCTCTTTGCGTTTTCTATAACCTTTATGGCCTTATCAATCCAAATACCAACTTTTTCTAACAACATAGGAGAGTCGGAGCTAACAGGAAGATTGGGTCAATTACTAATTCCGAATATAATTCACTACATCGTAAGCTTCGTGGTAGTAGGTATGTATTGGATAAGCTACCATAGGATTTTCGAACACATAAGACGTGCTGACATTACTCTAGTATGGATCAACTTGTTATTCTTACTCTTTATCGCATTAGTTGGATATTTTACGGGACTTCTTACTACATATGATACTCATAGAATAGTCGTGATATACTTTAGTGGTATTATGGCTGCAACAGGCTTTGTGCTATGTTTGATATGGGGTTACGCTACGCACAATCGAAGGTTGGTAGATGAAGATATTCCGGATCACTTGATTAGGTATTTTCTTAATAGGACCTTTGTAACTCCCTTAATCTTCCTTACTTCAATTGGGATTTCATTTATTAATATCCAAGCAGCTCAGTACTTCTGGGTGTTGATAGTTCCTGCCAATTTTATAATATACATGAAACATATTCCACACATTCATAGACTCTAGATCAACGTTCTTTTTGGGGATTATTTTCAATATCAATATTTTCTTGTGTATATGTCGTACATTATCAACGCGGACGGACGGATTTTCCCGGTAATACTTTCATCAATTTCTAAAAGATCTATTAGCAGCTTTTTTATATAATTTCAAGTCTACACATATTCTACTCTACTCCAAGCAGGCAAAAAGCTCCATGTTTTAACGTCACTTTTGCCTACTTGGACAAGCTCATCCCAGTTACATGTTGAATAATATGGAAGCTGGACACTGGAAACCTAAAAGATTTTAATTATTCATTCCATTAACGATCGTTTGGCATCTTTCACCTCTCTTGGATGCATTTTTCCCATGTACCTATTCTAAAACCAAGCAGTTAGTAGTGAGATACCACTAGTTGTCACGCATGTTTGCGCGATTGGAATGAAATATCGCATTGGACCTCATATTCGTAAGATTAGATTATCAAGGATATTCCAGGACCGTAATTACTGTTTAGAATTCCTAACGAGAATGTACATATCTTTCATTATAAAGAAATACTTTAGTAATAATTAAAATTATAATAGATCGCAAAATATTAGGTTATCGTGGTCTACGTTTCATATACGGGATGGTTACGAAGATATTCCGCGATTTTAAGTATGTCTCGCTGTGAATCACCTTTATTGACCACAAATATATTTGGTATATAATAATCTGCCGGCATTCCCAATTTTGTTTCGTTAATTCCTTCTATCTCGTCGGTGAATAAATAGAATGATTTATTGCTTGCTGCCGAAATTGTAGAGGCTGAAGGATCGCTAATACTGCCTTTCTGACTTTGAAGTGACGATGGATTGCTTTGAGCGTGAAGCACTGATGTCATGGTACTGACTGATACCAAAAAGAGTCACTATCGTAACTGTTTTTACTTTATCAGTCAGTGTTTTATCATGCCAAATATCGTTTTTCATGGGCTAGCAATTAGGTGCACCTAATATTTATACGAATCTTTGATTCTCTGTTTTGAGAAGACCTTACATGGAATTACCTAAATTTACTATCGCGAGTATTTCCAACTGCAAAAAGTTGTGCTGTGGGCAACTATTCTCATGACCGGCATGATCTAAAAATGTGCGGTTATGTTCTGACGAGCTTTACCACTCGTGTTATCATGAAGTTAATCAATAGCATTGATGCTGCTGATGCTGCCAATGAGCCAAACATGGATGCCTGATATGGCATTAAGCCAATTTGTAGAAATTGATAAGTGACAGATATTTTTGACAATGAATAAGCGACTTCAGAAACAGAGAAGGCAGTAAGTAGTTTCTTTATGTCCGTTTTTATCATCTTGAAATCTTTTTTT
>JASHSN010000167.1 GCA_030038695.1 Nitrososphaeraceae archaeon | reverse complement strand
GGCATAGTCACTCACTTACAACATGAAACCAGAGCCTAAATATGACATCATGGTGGTTTATATTATCAATAGTTCCTTACTTTTAAAAAACTCTGAGATAAGAGACAATCTTGTGGATTTCTATAAAATTTAATAATTCTCGGTGCGAATTTCTTTTCATTGAATAACATAGATTAGAATCTAATCTAATTGTAGCTTGGATTTTAGATCCTTGAGCCTGGTTCTGAGTGTAACCTCAGTGACTCCTGCTGCGCTTGCGATACTCATTTGAGTAACAGGCTCTCCAGTTTTAATACTTGATAAGTAAAGTATAGATGCCGCCAGTCCCATAGGGCCTTTTCCTGCGGATATTTCTTCTTTCATGACATTGCTCATAATTTCCGCTGCCTTACGTTTTGTCTTTTCACTTAATCTGACTTTGTTAGCAACTTTTACTATACATTTCATAGGATCTTGTTGTGGGAGTTTGATGTTAAGACTAGTATGAAGCATTCTAAAATTTTTTGACACTTCTTTACGCTTTACGTTAGACCCTACCGCTATATCGTCCAATGTTCTAGGAGCTCCCATTTCTCTACACGCAATATATACAGCTGCAGCTAAGACTCCAGAAATCGTTCTGCCACGAGTTAGATTGTTTGATAGGGCCTTCCTGTATATGTATGCCGTTTTCTCAACTATGCCATCTGATAAACCTAGCTTATCTTTTAATACATCCAGCTGAAAGAATGCTTGGCTTAGACTTCTATCTTTGGGAGTATGGAATTGAGACCTCATATCCCAGACAGCTAATCTATTCATCCTTACTCGCATAGTTGGATCAAGTTTATTGCCGCTTGCGTCTCTGTCAGCTTTTCCAATGATTGTTGATAACCCCATATCATGACGAGCAAGAGAATCGGGCATTCCAGCTCTAGCCCTTGTGTCTGTTTCGTCAGCAGCAAAATTACGCCACTCGGGCCCCGTTTCCAATAACTTGTCTGAGAGCACTCGACCACACTTACTGCAAATTACTTCCCCAGACTCAGAATCCGTGATTGTCTTTATGTTACTACAACTAGGACATTTTAGTAAGGTAGTAAATATTGGGGTTCTTTCAAGATTGATTGAAGAGATGTTGCTATTATTAAAATATGCTAATATAACCATACCAACTATAAAGTGGTAACTACATATAAAGTATGTAGTGAGTTAGAAGTTTAACTATTAATAAGCATATAGCCGAAAACTACCAGTCATCATTATAGAGTGTGAATGTAGTCAGGTTTACTGCGACTAATCTCAACTTCCCGATGAAGCACTAAGATCCCAAGAGATCGATACTTAGGATTGAGACTACACTGAAACGTTGCCCAATCAAGAATACCTTCAACAAATGACTGTTGCAGCTGCGTGACTGAGGGAGCTAATTACGAGCCTAATGTCGCGCCACAAATATCGAAGAGAGAATGCACAACTCATTACTACAACCTTCTGACTAGATCATTATGAATTAATCAAAGGCGTCAGAATTTAAGAAAAATGAAAACAAAAAATTATTGTTTGTACAGCAATTATCTTCGTTGTGCTGTGAGGAATGAATTCCAAGCTTTTGCATAGCTAGTATTAAACTCTGTTACAGAATCGATTGTTCGATTAAAGGTTCTGAAGTTTTCTGCTGCCGCATTTATCGCATTCACTGTCAGCTGGTTGTTGATACGGAGAGCACTAACTATGTTCTCTGTTATTTCGTTTGATCTCTTTACAAATTCATCTGTGTATTGTGGTGTCACTATAGGAAAGTTCACGTTACTTGCTAAAACCTTTTGAATTGAAACCATATTTTGGATAGTAGTCTTTTGTGCAGCTATATAGTCAAGTTGTAAATTAGAAACTGATTGTGTATATTGTGGTTGAGTTTTGATAAACTCGTCTACTATTCTAATATAGTTTTGTTCCATCGTATCGCATAGGTTGCCTACTTCATTTGAACCTGTAGTGTCACCTTTCGACTTGTCGACCATGTTATATCTCCTATCTCGTAAACAACATTCCATATACATAGATTGCTATTTGATGGTCGTCAACACCGTATAAAACCGTCTAATGGAACACTTAGCTCCCAATCTAACATGCTTTAATCTTGATCTGCATAAAGCATTGGTAAGGGTAGTCTAAAGTGGAAGAAATCATTACAGAACGCAGTGAAGATATTGGTGATAGATAAAAAAAGATGTAATTGTTGTGTTTCAGGAAGAACCTCATGAAAATTGGTATGCGTCACGTGTTAGACTTTGAATTTCGCCTTCCATCACTTTCTTTTGCCGGGATAAATTTTACATTTCAAGATAATTAAATTTGTCGTAGCCATGGTATCGACCAATGTAACCGAAAAAAGGTAACAAATAGTGCGTTGATCGAACGCTTATGTATGAACGATATACACACAACTTTATTTCTTCCTTCGAAGGAACACCCGCATGACTGAGAATTCTTTTGCATATTTACTTGCAACATATCGTCTGAGATTCAGAAGACTTATTTAATTTCATAATGTTGTCTGCCTCTTAGCTTACCAAATATCCAATAACCTACTCCAATCAGTATGGCTAAGATGATTAGACCTATAAGTACAGGTGCAAGTAAAGTAACCAGAAACACAACTATTGCAGCTATTACTATAAAGACTATCACTCCAATAATTACCGCTCCTATAGTTCCTCCTTTTCCCATAATATCAATAATAAGAGAGTCTTAATATATAGTAATGTCAGTTTAACCTTGTATCGAAACTATGTTAAGGTCTTTTTAAAAGAACTGGAAACTGCATTTCTCATTAAAATTTGCTGTTCTGAACATCATGTTAATGGACAATATTCGTCTAACGATATAGGTCGTATGTGTCTATCAACACTCAAATTGCCAAGTCAGTTAACACGTAGTATTTGTCTCTTTTTATAATCATTATCTAAGCAAGTTTTATTCGAATCAATCAAAAGTTAGCGTAGCGTAGAGAACTTTACCAAGTAAATACAACGTATTAGCATGTCATTTGAAAATACTAAGAAAATCCAGCTTTGATATAGGTTCCAATATGAAAAAGAGATATAATTATGAAAAGATACCTCTAATAGAGTATTGAATTTTTGGGTTAATGTGGACGTTTACAAAAACTTAATCTCCTTTCTTTCGATATTTGCACCAATTAGCATAAATATGT
>JASHSN010000014.1 GCA_030038695.1 Nitrososphaeraceae archaeon | reverse complement strand
TATCTTCTGAAACAACTAATCTTTGTTCTTCAGCCACATCGTCACACCCATCGCTAGTACATTCATTATACATTGTCAGTTTTTATCACCACTTTATTATCTGAAAGTTTGTTCATTTCCTACAATGTTAAGATATGAGCTGGAGAGGAGCTTACTAGAATTGTTACATTCTTCTTGTGCAATAGGCAGATGATTCTCCTACGCAATCTTGATTACGCATATTACAGATAATATGGTCAAAAAATAAGAAATAGATTAGGAATAATGATATATTCTATGGTCGTTTATCGATACAGGATGCACACCAAAAACATCTTTGACATAGCAGAAAGTGTATTTGCCTTGGAAGTTCTATCCTGTCTACGCCGTTGTCGCAAGAGGCAGAGCTGGGGGTAGTAAATCTTACCTAATGACGAAAGCTTTTGACATAAGAATTTCGATAAATTAAATATTACAATGGTATATATTGTAGTTGATGAAAGAGCCCTGAAACACATTGATGGAAGGAAATAATACCATGAGAATGTGCACGGAGCCTTCAGTTGAACCTACAAACAGTAATAATGAAAGTTTCATAGGTAAAGGAAAGCACGCATCTTCAACTGAAAATCGTAGGATGGTATGGGAAAAAATAGTTTGGCCTCTGATATTAGACGTTAACAGATCATATTTTAGCTTGAAAGAACATCAGATGAAGAGAGATCAATTTTGTCAAACGTACAAGATGCGACCATCCAAGCTCGCAAACGGTATTGTCTCATTATTGGAAAAAGGCATACTTATCAGAGACAAGAACATCTATTCTATACATTATAGGCTCATTCCGTATATGCGGAAGAGAGTATATTTGGAATATGGGATGGTAGTTAGAGAAATCAGGCACATAAAATACTAATACATATGATATTGGGCATTGAATTCATTTTTCGGAACCACGCAGGATAATAACATGACAAAGAATGTTTTGAAGAATATTTGGTGATAGAATTGAATCTTTTTTCTATGTTCATCTGATGTAGTAAGGTCTATTTCTAACGCCTAGGCAATCGTCCATGAGGCACCATTGCTGACTAGGATTGCGTTGAATTTATGTGTTATGAAATCTTCCGGCACGGGAATAGAGAACAATACAACTTCTGGGATATCCAGTTTTGCTCAAGCTAACTTATTATTATGACTTGAAGAATAGCCACGGCTTGATTATAGATAACCGTGTTCAAATTAGACCAGTACAACCAGAAGAATCTCCCAACCAACGAAATGGCTTATTTGTAATTCTAATTACTGCAATTATTATTGCCATTGGTGTCGCTTGTCATACTTCTTAGAAAATGGCCTGAGAGGAATGGGGTATCATTTTCAAAAAGACACGAGCTACTGAGCAGAATTACTACAAAGATAAAAGGCGGCAAAGTGCCCATCTCCAGATAAGAGAGAGGGAGCCCCCTTTTCGCCGATATAATATCCTGAGATTTGAGTTTTTTCGGACCCAATATCCTGAGATTTGAGTTTTCCCGACCCCAAATAAATCGAGCCTGGATATAGGTTTCGATTGTGTCATACAGAAAGTCGGCATCTTTACCTAATACCTTTAGAATATCATATGCTGTGTTTGTTAATTCAGTAGCAGATGACATGACATAACAAGCGGGCTGTCTAGGGTTTCAAAGATCTGAGACTGGATTGTAGGGAACCTAGCATAGAAAGTTATTATCCTTTTTGTAACTGCTCCGACTGCACTAGATAAAGAAATGAAGTTAGGATCTAGATGTTTGTTAAATGTTGCTCCAACTAGAATTGGAAAATACAGGATGGGAACGAAAACGATAATGCTTCCAACAAAACTAGTTACGGTTTGAGAATCATCCATCCTAATTACGGTTTGAGAATTAATCTCTGTCTATCATACTTTATTTACTATGCTTAATACTAGACTGCATCTATCGTCCTAAAGAAATAATAATAGTAAATGGTGGGACGTAAGGAGCAGGTGAATACTGTCGTCCTCAAATTCGTTAAAAAGTGGCCGATTTTATTCCATCTATGAGGCATCTGACTATTTAGTAATGGAAGACCTGACTAAACGTGGCCTTGAGATAAGAAACAGATATTTTGATACTAAATACGGTGCCGAATGTGATAGTGGGATCATTTATGATGGCGGAGGGACAGGATATAAAGTTGTGATTCGATGGTATTTTCCCAAATCAAAGTTCATACTAGATGAAATAGTCAGATTTGCTGAAGATATCGATCAAAGATACCAGGCTATTAGAGAGGAGACCTGTCCAGACGACTGACTAGGATTTGAAAATACTGTCGATATTCTAGAACGATTCAAGAGACGCCCTTCAGTCATCGTGTGTGATTCTATATCCATGCCATCCCCTTGCATAAGAGCTATTTCTTACCAATCCATAGCTCCTGGACCTGTCTTGCTAGAAACTATAAAAGTCATAATTATTATTAGCTTACGACTAATTATGATATATGTCATACGCACACCCCGAAGTTCTAGTCGATACTCAGTGGGTATCTGATAACTTTAGGGATTCCGGGGAGGTTCGAATAGCTGAAGTAGACTATGACCCACGGTCCAATTATTCACTAGGTCATATCCCAGGAGCTGTATTGTTTGACTGGAAGAATGATATAAACGATCCAGTACGTCGAAATGTTTTGAGTAAACAAGCATGCGAGGAATTATTACAGAGAGCTGGGCTTAACAATGATACTACTTTAGTACTTTACGGAGACTTTAACAATTGGTTTGCAGCCTTTGCATTTTGGGTTTTCAAGTATTATGGCTATGATGA
>JASHSN010000166.1 GCA_030038695.1 Nitrososphaeraceae archaeon | reverse complement strand
GGTGTACAAATGGTATGTTCACCTGCAGTAGCTTCTGTACATGCCGAAAATACCATATTACGATTTACTTTGTCCATTGTATAGGGGTTACCGGCTTTTCCAATTCCAGCAATCTTGCCCTCCTTTATTCCAATATCTGCCTTCACTATTCCAAGAACCGGATCGAGAACAATGGCGTTTGTAATTAAGTAATCTAGAGCTCCATTTGCATTTGTAACGCCTGGAGTCTGTGCTAAACCGTCTCTTAATGTCTTGCCTCCACCAAAGACGCATTCATCACCTGATGTTATCAGGTCCTTCTCTACTTCCATAAGAAGGTCCGTGTCTCCAACCCTAACTTTGTCTCCGGTTGTTGGACCATACAGATCAGTATATTGCTTTCTAGTTAATTTGAGAACCATTTCTAAACTATGCTCCCTTATACCCCTGTCTCTTCGCCTTTTCAAAAGCTGCGTTCCTAACAACCGATGATTTCAAACCTCCCATTGTTAGAGCGTTAAATCCATATACGATCCGATGGCCTCCTAATTCGCAGAGCTCTACTTCTTTAGAATCTCCTGGTTCAAACCTTACCGAAGTTCCAGCCGGTATATTCAGTCTATAACCATATGCTTTCTGTCTTGCAAAGTCTAGTGCTTTATTTACTTCAAAGAAGTGGGTATGAGAGCCTATCTGACATGGCCTGTCACCAGTATTCTTGACGATAATTTTTATAGTGTCTCTATTCTCGTTGCAAATGACAAGGTTTGAGGAAAGAATGTATTCACCAGGTATCAACTTGTTACCCGCCTAGCGCTTATTATTTTTGGAGTTGTAATTGTAGTTCCAGAATTGATTTGCGATTTCGCCTTTTTTAACATCAAGTCGTCGCCTATTGAACCGGATCATGCACTGTTACAAGTTTAGTGCCATCTGGAAACGTGACCTCTACTTGGACTGTGTGTATCATATCTGATACGCCAGGCATTACGTCAGCACTTTTCAAAATCTCCCTTGCCGATTTCATTAGTCCTGCTACGGACTTCCCTTCTCGAGCACCTTCAACAACATGATTAGCTATGTAAGCAACGGATTCAGGATAATTCAGTTTTATCCCCCTTTTTTTTCGATCTTCTGCTATCTTAGCTGCTGTCCAAATCATCATCTTGTCGATTTCTCTTGGTGCTAACATCAATTTCCTTTTTCCCTCAAACTATACTGAAAGCTGAATTATTTAAAGATGCGAAACACACAATTATCTCACAGGAACGATTTGATGTAGTACGGCGGATTCACTACAGTACATATACATATATGCCATAATTTGGCTTGTCATCACCGGAGGCGCAACTTTGAATAGATGCGCTTCTTCAATACTTGACGCTTGTAGTTTGTAACATAGTTGACAGTCCAAGTCTTGGAGCGTAATACCAAGTTTACTTACACCTACGTTCGAATACTACTATATCGAGCGTTTGTATCGCGTTTGGAGGTTCTAGAGTAGAACGTGGTACAAACGATATGATGCAAATGGCATGGATGGATTAAAAACCACGTTAGCAAATCTCTTCCTCCTACGTACTTTTAGGCACTAGGCGTGTACATCCCTCAGCTCGATACAGTCTGTTGAAAACATCAATTTATTCTTAATCATCTTTGAAAAGTTGGAGTACACCGTTTTACATCTTTCACGTAACTCACGCAGTTCGTGATCTTTCTGAACTAAAAGGTCTTTTGGTTCTACCCATTCACGTTCAAGCTCCTTTGCATATTCCTTTGCCCATCTTTGTATCATTTCGTCAGTTATCTCCAAATGGAACTGGATACCGATGGCACTACCAAACCGAAAGGCCTGAGTGTACAACTCAGAAGATGCCATGATAGCCGCATTTGAGGGAAGATCATATGTATCACCATGCCACTGGAAAACCTGGATCTCTCGGGTGTTGATACCTTTGAACAAGTCTACGAGTCCTGTCGAATTAATCTCAACGGTAGACCAACCGATTTCCTTCTTGCGGCCCTTGTACACCTTACCTCCTATTGCCTGAGCAATCAATTGGGAGCCTAGGCAAATCCCGAGTACAGGAATTTCGTCTTTAAGCGCGTGTTTTATTAGCTCTTGCTCTTTTTGAAGAAACTTTGCATTATCATACACTGCCATGGGACCACCAAGGATGATAATAGCTGCATATTGCTGTATGTTATTTGGGACAGGGTCTGTTTGAGCTTGGATGTTCTCGATTTGATAGCCGTCACATCTAATTAATTCTTCTAATGTGCCTAAGGTTTCGAAGCTAATATTCTGTACAGACAGTATTTTGTTTGCCAATCCTGACAAGCAATCCTAATATTATTACACGAGGTAAACCGTATTATTATATATAGCCGCACATCACCGTACAGGAAGTAAAACGATTGGCTAACGCGTTGAGTGCATTAATCACTAAACCTTACGATTTCATTTAACTTGCTTGTCAACATTCAATATGCCCAGTCTAACTCCTCAGCATCTACTTTCGTTAAACTCATGATGTCTGGTTCTAACGGATAAAATATCTTTGTTCGCCGGTTAACTGATTCAAAATCAGGTTTGGAAATATAGTTTCTAAAATTAACCATAAGGTCAAACCGGCTTATTGGGTTATTAATTAAGTCCCGCCAAATATGCATCATTTAGGTATCTATAGAAAGCATGGGAATGCACCATGCTTTTTACATATCACAGACTCACCACATTTAAGAGTCAGACCATGATTCCCTGCTGCCCTCTTCGATTTGTAAACGCTAAGGAACGATATACTTTCCAACTTTGTAAATGAATAATATAGAATAATTGGTCTAGCATAAATCGAAGCTGCCTGTGAAGACCTATAAAGATCTATTGCTTGTCTTGCCAGAAGTGTGATTTCTTCAGCATTGTGTCGAATGTCATTATTTTCAGAAAATGTTTGATGAATCTCCACTCTATTTCTTTCATTGCTAGCTGCATTGTATGCAAGCTTCGCATTGTTCAGTTTGTCAATATTGTCTTTAAAACCGAAAAATCCTCGAGGAGTGTGTTCTATGCCTGTGATCGTGAGTGTTACAAATAGCATTCTTTCCAACGTATCATACGTGTATTCTGTGAATGTGTCCAGAGAATGAATCTGTGAATCGTACTTGGTTGCGTATGTCAGGTACTCGAAGGTTCCTTCCACCTTCTACTGGCAGAGACGTTTTCCTTGCGTTTAGCCACTAGTACCCCTAACTTTATGAACTCGACAAATTTTAATTGATCCATTCCCGTACGTACAGAAGCGGTCTGCAGAAAACATCCATTCTTAATTAGAAGATATTTAAACTGAAAATACCGGCGCCTCGCAAGCTTAGTAGACTTGAAAAGGGATTATCTACGATGGCAGCAGTCAAACAATCCAATTGTAGCGGATTTAATATTTAGCTACAACGCATCGAATTAACAGGCGGCAGTTTGACATGGATCATCTTTAAAATTGTATTAGATTCCGATGTTCTCGGTATCTTTTCTCTACATCATCTGTTGTGAGGGCGAGAAGTTTTCGAATGCCAAAATCCTCAACAGCAAATGCACCCATTACATTTCCATACACTACAGCTTCCTTCATGGTATTGAACCTCAAATTGTTCTGTTTAGCGATATATCCTATG
>JASHSN010000165.1 GCA_030038695.1 Nitrososphaeraceae archaeon | reverse complement strand
AGGCTAAATTGTAAACGAATACCACGATACAGAGCTAGACATTGGATTGTTGAAAGAACCCACTCCTGGATGAATAGGTTTAGAAGATTATTGATACGATGGGAGAAAAAACTAGAAAACTACGTAGCTATGTTACATTTTGCTTGTACATGTATTACTTACAGAGCAGCAGGACTTTTCGCATAGGCTCTTAGTATACAGGATTTTAGCGGAAACGATGTGCACAATATTTACACGATGGTACAAATTTATCAAGATAGTACGGGGCAGCGAATAAAGGCTTTTCCTTGGACATATGAGAATATAGGAGACTTTTCGCTTCACTATACATTGCCTACTATAGGTAATTATGACATTGTTCTGAGCATAGCAAATGATGACAACGGCAATAATCATAATGGCATAGACTCGCCTAGAGCCATCCTGATGAGTAATTTGAATTGCGACTGCGATAGGGGTGTGTTAGGTGCATCAATAACTAGGAATTTCGGAAACATCTTTTATACAGCAATATTTGGTGGGGTAGCTGCGGCTATGGCAGTTTTTGTGGGCGCAGGGAGTGAGATGAAATTTAGTGCTGTTATGCATTACTTATTACAGAAGAATGAGATATATAGGTTTTATAGGTTAAGCTATGTACAATGTCGTAATGCCAAAGCTATGTACAATGTCGTAATGCCTTTAAGTATAAATCCTAATGATACAAAGTTCCAATAGTCTCTCAACCGTATCATCTTATGTATCAATTTTTGAAACGTTGTGGAAACAGAGTGGGATGTACGAAGAATCCCAAAATCGGCTTCTTTCTGCAGAAGACGATGGATTCGTGGTATTCGTGGTGGGTAGTAGTATTTGTTATACTCTGTAGTCCCTGGATATGCTATTAGTTATTAATTAATTGAAAATTGCTGCAGTCGTTGTTGAATATGTAGATGACTGAATCTATACATGTTCTCCTGAAATAAACCAATTTTCCCTCGGTATTTCATCATATATTATAATCACATGCTGTGGATTAGTTTTCAAAATTTCTACGGCTGCGTTTGTGATTGCCTTCGTTAACGCTTCTTTTTCTTCTTTAGTTGTACGCACCCGATTATTTAGATTAACAGCGCAAACCCCACTTCTAAAACTGCTATTGAAAAATAAAAAGAGAATTGCGTAGGTTTAAAAGCATGAAAATATCATACCATATCACTAGGAAGACTTATCTTGTTACCATTATTGCTATTGGCTGCAGGACTAGTACCGGTTTGGCTTCCCGCTAAACCTGATAAAGAGGGCTTCGCAGTAATAGTTATTTGACCTAGAGAAGCAGCCCTCTGTTCAGCCATCCATATGTTTCCTTGAGAATCAGATGTGATCCACTGAACAAATGGAGATTGCTTAGGGATATTGACTTCCGAGTGTTCCCCTGTAGAGGGATCTATTACAGCTATTTTATTGATAACATGTTCTGCAACCCATAGGTTACGATAATTATCTAGCGCCATTCCAAATGGTAATCCGCTAGGATTCAAGGGTGGGATTTTGCTAAATGTCCATAATATAGGATTGAATATAGATACTGTGTGACCATCATGCTCAGATATGTAAATCTGACCAGTATATGGATCAGCAAGCAAAGCGGTAGGGCTTTTAAGTGTATTGTTTATACCCCCAGTCGGAACAAATTCTGTAACTTTGTTATTTTTCGTAGGATCGATATTGGCTAGTTTCCCTGTACCTGATTCTGCTACCCATATCTGCCCTGAGTGATCTGCAATTATACCCATCGGATAGCTGTCCGCCCATATCCATCCCTCAGGAATCTCCATTTTTTGGCTTGGTAGCTTGATTGGAGCCGAGAAAATCTTTTCTAAGATATTGAATCTCAACACTTCATTTGCAGTCGCGAGAGAAACCCAAATGTTAGTTGAGCTAGGGTCTATTGCTATACCAGAAAGCACACTTTCAACTGGTATCTTGAATAATTGTGTCGTACCAGTTGCAGGGTTATAATGACCCAGGTTCTCGTTTAAAGGGTCAATGAACCATATATCATTGTTCGTTGGATCGAATGCCATTAATATAATTATATTGACACCGGCAATCTTATGCTCTGTGTATGTATGATTGGTTAGGCTGAATTCCCAAATCCTACCGCAATTTATACTACTATCTCCAGTCCAAACTACGTTTCTGCTTTTATCATATAGAGGAAATAACGGTTGGGCATTATTGCTAGGCATCTTATACTCCTTAACGTTAAATGAAAAGTCACTTAATTTGGGTTTGACAAACAAATTATATTCGGTGACTATATCCGGAGCATTATCTGCAGCCGGTGTTGCCTCAACTTGTAGGTCCCACGAACCTGTTAGTCCAAACGCTGCATTAACTGAAAATATTCCCTTTGACACCTTATCGGTGTCTACTGTTATGGGTGCAATTCCCTTATCCGTTTGAGTATATCTCAACTGCACGGATTTGATATCAATAGGATTTCCGTTAGAATTAGAATATGCTATCTGGAATTTATTATTCCCAGCTATATATGGATTAATTGAAAGAGTAACTTTCTGGTTGTTTCCGATATAATTTGTTGTAGTAAAGCCTTGTTGGGGTGTTACAATCCCATTTGCGAGATTCAATCCAGGGATACTTTGCTGCTGCCGATGTTGGACTTGTTGTATCAAATTTTGAAATTGGATTGCAGGTAACCCAGTATTCACGAGTACCGCAACTGAAGTTAACAATGCAATGCCGACAAATGCTTCTGCTTTCGTACTCTTGCCATCTCTGGCGTGGGTTCAGTATTTAACTTGTGCTATTACCAGACATTATATAGAAGATTGTTATATAAAATCGGGTTTGGAATGTTTTGTGTGGGGCAACAAAGAGCCATGTAAAAGGCCTTTCCAATTCTCTATGGCTAGGCCATGTACTGTCTCTGTTTTTACCACATAAAATATCTTGAGCATATTACTTTTCTGAAGTAGTAACTATTCATTCCAATTTCTGTTCATAGGTTGGAATTGTGTTCCGAACATCTTTTAGAATTACTTTGTTAATTAACTATATTCCAGCTAATCCATTACCGTCGCTGGCTTGCTAAACTAAAAGTGGATTATATACACTAGTGCATTGCATCCCACCGGATTCTACTATGATATTTACATAGAACCTTAAGGCATGCGACTGTTAGCGAGGTGTTTACAACCTGCAATCGAGTTGGGAGATCCGTCTTTTGTAAAAGGTGTCTACGACGAGAACAAACAGAAATGGCTGTGCAAGAAGTGTCCATATCTGAAACAGTGTAATGCCATCAGATGAGTATTAACTAGGGAGCTAATCAAACAGAAAATTAGCAGTATAAAAATGGAGACATAAATAATGCCCCAGCCTCAGATATAGGTCTTATAGGTTAAGCTATGCATAATGTCGTAATGCCATTCCACCCATATATCATGATTGTAGAGCATTCGTCGAACGTCCTAGTTGATGAATATATCCGCTACCTATAGTGAAGGAGTATACTCATAATATCTATACGGTTCATATTTCTCGAAACTTTTATTACTTTTCAGTAAAAAATTATTAGAGAGATTATGGACATGAGTACCGACATTATAAGACACTCCACTTATTTATTGAAGTCTGGTTCCAAATGCGTATGTACTCGTTGTCGTTACTAAACTATGTTGTTATTGGCCACCGAAAAATCGTCTACGTACGAGAGTTGATTTATCTTTGTCGTTTATAACTTTTGTAGTATACTCGTCGAATGTACTATTAATCAAAATACAATTTCCTTAGATTATCGTATGGTCATATAGTAATAAGTATATCGTAACCTACTCGAGAAGTATTCTAACTATATCTAACTTTCTTATTTGGTACGAGTACTAGAAATTATACTCGTTTAAATTATTTCTTTAGATATCCTCGTTTATACAAGGCTCAGTCCGTACAGACTACTAAGTTAAGTATCGCATTTTTTATCAACATATAATTATCTGAATGTTATTAATTTTAGACAAGAACAGCTTTAGCTCAGTAATTTATCATTCTGTATGTGAAAGCCGAACGTCTTGCCTTATCCAAGGTCAAGAAAGCAGAACTGTTTGATTTTATGAAGGGAACAAGGAATAAAGAAGAATACAGAAGGGCATCTGCTATAAAACAAAAGCTAGAAGGATGCATCATTGCTTAACTTACTAACCACTTTTTTTTGTAATGATTTTGTCGATATTTAGGACATTTTGCCGCATACCCACGTTCCTTCTTTGTAGGGATTCTGATACCTATGAGGATGATGCCATTTTCTTTTAGTGGCATGCACTGAAGTACAATCCGCACACGTTCTCATTACATCTTAGACTTTATGGTGTCCTTTGTGGTGCACTGTTACATGCGTTACATGCCTGAGCTGCTAGAGCCACCTTTATGGTGGGCTTTGTGGTGTGTTACATGCATCCCTTTCATGCTGCTAGAGCTGCTTGGACCCCCAGAACTGCTGCTAGAGCTGCTTGTTGTCGATTGAGCTAGGCTTTGGATGTTGTTCACAGTTTTACTCGGTTGAGCCACTGCGTTTACAGTATAGGTCACAGTGAATGGTGATGATGCATGCAATAAAAC
>JASHSN010000164.1 GCA_030038695.1 Nitrososphaeraceae archaeon | reverse complement strand
GCTATCATACTAGAACCAAACCAAACTCTTTACGATGTCCGTGATATGATGATAAGATACAATATTAGTAGAGTAATAATTGCTAAAGATAACAAACCTTTAGGAATAATCACGGAGAAGGACATTGCAAGGTTCTTGTACAAAGAGGTGCCCAATAGACGTCTTTACGAGGTTTCAGTAGATGAAATAATGAGTACGGACTTGATAAAAGTTGAACAACAAACAAATCTGAATATTTGTGCAAGGATGATGTTAGAGAAAAAAATAAGCTCCATAGTAGTTGTCGATAATGAGGGAGAGCTAAAGGGAATAATCACAAAAAGTGATATGGTAGAAGCATATGCAAGACATTATCCAAGCAAATTGAGGGTAGAGCAATACATGACAAAAAAAGTCATTACAGTAGCGCCTGATGAGAATCTACATGTGATTCTTTTACTTATAAATGATAATCAAATATCCAGAGTGATAGTAACGAGAGATCGTAAACCCATTGGAATTGTTACAGGACATGATCTATTACCTGTAAGTATTCTTTTTGGAACTGGAGTGCCTAGCGGATATTGGACCAGTCAAGAAGAATTGGTAGCACGTAGGCGAGCACAGAGATTTATACCATCTGGAATAAAAGCGATCTTTTTAGCAAGGGACATGATGAAATACGACCCTGTAACTATTGCAAAGGAAGCAGATTTGATCGAAGCTGCGCAATTAATGACAAACAATAGAATAAGTGGCCTTCCAGTAGTAGAACCAAACTCTGAGAGTTTAGCGGGCATAATCACTAAGACAGATATAGTTAAAGGGATTGCATCTTACAACAACTAAGTATCATCAATGAAAAACCAGTACATGATAGGTCCAGGCGAGTTCTACAAGATT
The DNA here is from genome assembly GCA_030038695.1 of Nitrososphaeraceae archaeon. Lineage (GTDB taxonomy): Archaea > Thermoproteota > Nitrososphaeria > Nitrososphaerales > Nitrososphaeraceae > Nitrosopolaris. The sequence continues at coordinate 2,056 of JASHSN010000164.1, read as the reverse complement.
AGGAATTACTTCAACTTCATCGCTGAGAAGCAAAAAGTAGGGTCAGATGCAAACAATCAAGATAATCCCGAGTTATAAGAGAGAATTTATTCAGATTAAAATAATAAAACAAGAACACAAGATTTGTCCAAATCAAAGAAACAGAAAAAAAACCAACTGATCTGTTTACTCCAATAAATGCAGAAAATCTGCGTAAGGCACACACGCAGCATGCTGATTTAGTGGGTAGTGTTAGGTAACCCTGTTAATCAAGGTTTATAAATCGCTAGCGATATCACTAGTGATATGAATTCGGAAAATACTCACTCTTTTGTGAGGCTAAACATACTATGCTGGCTGCAATTATCTTGTTTTTTAGGGAGTTGAGCCAACGTGAAAACTATCCAAACAACTATCCTTTATAACAAATACAAGGACCTTATTCTTCTTAACAAAAATATAATTGTGGCTGGAATTTGCGCTTTCTTTTCAGCTGCATTTGTTACCCAGTTTTATTATACACAATACAACGAAAGTCATATTGCAAACTCTGTAATTGCACTGATAAGCGAATATAGCGTTTATTTTCCTGTATTTGGCCTATTGTTTTACCGGGATAACAGGTATAGATATATCAATCCGCTAACTGGAAAAAAAGATTTCAAGCTTATAAAAACGGACATAAAGAAATTACTTACTGCTCTTTCTATTTCTGAACTTGCTTATTCACTGTCAAAAATATCCGTCACTTTTCAATTTCTACAACTTGGAATAATGCCATATCAGGCATCTATGCTAGGCTCATTTGCAGCATCAACAGTATCGATTCTATTGATCAACTTCTTGGTAACACGAGTGGTAAAGCTGTTCAGAACCTAATAGATGGCCAAAAGGATTTTGTTAGTGGATGATGAATCAGATGTTTGCTTTGAGCTACGGAAGGTCTTAAGTGAGAATGGATTTGTAGTATTCATACGAGAATCCTATGTTAGCACTAGAGAAGAATGAATGAATGCTCTTTCATATGACTTAGTAATTCTTGATATTAAGATGCCCGATCTAAATGGTTTTGCTTTCAGAGGATTTACTAAGCCCAGGGTGATTTTTGTGATCTGCTTGCTCGTCAGGAAGTTCTATGGTGTTGATCGTGTTAACTTCCTGTTTATCCGGTTGAGATACACTGACACCAGCGAATATATTCTGGTCCCGGACATCAAGCTACATGGAGTGTAGAGCGACAGCAGTAGGCATCGAGAAAGTGGATTTCGGACATGACATGGACCGAATGAAACAAAAGTTCAAAAACCTTTCTCAAGGAGAGAAGGAACGGATTTTCGAATTGATTTACAAATTAAGGGATTTGTGCGGAATAGAACCGTTATAATCTTTCGATGTATAGATCTCGTATTCCGCCAAAGTCTCTTTTGTTATCGAACCCAACGCTTCCCTGTTTCTTCAGCTTGACTCTATTGCTTTGAATTCGGAGTAATTTTTGGCCAAATTGATGTTTACGAACGAGCCACTTCCCATAGCAAAACGCTTTAGACTGGCTTCTACTACTGTGATTGTATTCCTTCGTTATTAACTATTATAGATGAAGTATTAGTAAATAGCAAACCGATACATATTGTTATAGATAAAGACATAAACAATATCGATCTCATTTGTCTATGTCCTCTCCTCTCATCTCCTCTCACTGGTATCTTTTCGCCAATCCAAATGAGTCATTTCTTTAGATGAGTCTTCTTGTAATAATCGATCAATTTCCCGATAATATCGGCATATGTATCAGTTTTTGTGCCCAACTCTGTTAATGCTTTATGTAATTCCTCTGTAATCTTGATACTCTTATTCATCCGTGGCACGACTTTGCGCATACTTAGTTTTATGTAGTTTCCTATATATATTTTCTACCCGCTCCCCCCATTCCTCTGGGTAGAAAACTATAAAGCTAACTTGTTCTATATAATAGATATGAAACTTGGGAAATTCTTCTTCGCGGCGCCCGTCCTTCTGTTGATAATCGTAGACACCATAGTGGTCGTATTAATTAAAGATTTGTTGAAGTAATCAGGAG
>JASHSN010000163.1 GCA_030038695.1 Nitrososphaeraceae archaeon | reverse complement strand
CAATGGCAGAGTAACTCGAGATGAGAGTTTGATTGGTAATATGTCCAACACTTTCAACGCAAGAGGAGTTGAATGTATTTGTGTAGGGAGGAAGGTGTCAACAACACGTAACACCCGCAGTCAATCCCCGCAAAATATTTACAAATTGTTTTATGATACTCACAAGATACCTATTGAAAAACACATAATATTTTCAGAACAGATGCCAATTTTTGAAAATATCATTTTCTTGCGGGGATGCGGGGGTTTGCGGGGATCAGTTTGAGATACCAGAATTTGCGTACTGGCATACGTTCGAAACCCGAGTCGAGAATAAAATCGGTGATGATCGAAGGGGTCATCCCTCTTGTCTGTATCTTCTGCAAGTTTATGACATGTATCCAATTTGACCTTGAGCTCCACTTGTATGAAAGTCACAAAATGGAGTTGGTAAGGCTACCTATAGGAAAGGGTTCACTCAACTTCAGGATAGAATACGCAATGAACGAGGGCAGAAGGGTCGGCGATGCCTTACGCCTGCTAGATCAAAATTCCAAACAAAAGCTAGGATTTGACCACAATGATTCACACTAACACCAACGACGATACTAAGGTAGCTGACGGACTTGATTTTATTCAAAGGCACCTTTCAGAACCTATATGGCCAAGGACTATATCTACACATACTACACACGGAAGTCAGGTTTTAGTCTATAGTAGAGAGGAGGCACTTGCAAGATTCAACCAAGCCAAACTAGTGGACTGCAGCATAAACGCGTATCCAGACTACACTGGGTTTGGAGATGTAAACAGACAGGCTCCAAACTTCATTTTCATAGATCTGGATCTGTATCACTTCAACTCATTGATGGCACTTGATAGAACACTTAGGAAGGTGTTAAAAAATATCAAAGAGAAACTTAGAGGTGCACAGCCGACCGTAATCTGGTCTGGCAATGGCTACCATATCTATTTGCCGATTCAAGCCTTCATCCTAGAATCAGAGAGTGTATTTGCAGGGTTTGAACAGCCCTCCAAAATATTCCTACGATTCTCAGAAAAAAGGCTTTCCAATGGCAAAGCAGATCCTTGCCATAGCAATAATCTGTCATTCGGAAACTGCATGCTAAGAGTCCCTGGTTCACACAATTGGAAATGCGTGAAGAGAAATAACAATATCCTAGGTCCTATAACAGAGATCAAGATCGTACAAAAGTGGGATGGTAAGAGAGCTGCGATAAACTGGGTACTGCGTGATTATAGAAGATACCTTATCCAAGAAAAAATAGACAATGAGGTTGCTGAAAGAAAGAGAGCGAGAACGAGAACAAGATTATCGACTACCGCAAAGACAACGCCAACGCAGTGTCGATGGATTGAGATATTGCTAGACACTCCAATACGGGACTACAGAAAGGAAGCAATCCGTCTAATAATCGCACCATATCTTATCAATATCAGAAAACTAGGGTATGACGATGCATTCAACTTGACAAAGAATTGGCTTGACAGTTGCGAAAAGATAAAACCATTAAATTTTAATGGAGATGTCAGAATAAGAGATGCGGTAAGAGCAGCAACCCGTGTCGGTTACCTTCATAAGAAATTTAGTGATTTGAAATCAGAGAATGAAGAACTTTACAGGCGCATCTCGAACCGACTTGGGAGAGCTAGTTACGACGGAGAGTAGAAGCTATGCCCAAGACTAGAAATGCATATTTCTGCTACACCTGTTCTGAGGAGGTCACTTTCCGTGGTACTCGTATTCGTTACAACTTAGATGGCAGCCTTCACCTATGTAAGCCGGACGATAAACTAGCCTATGAAAAATATGAGCATATACTTATCCATGATAAGACGGGGTGGCGTCTCACCGGTGAGGATTTCTGGAAGTGGAAGCGTGAGATTTATGATGTCCAACGATGGACACAGTCTCGCGACTACTATAATGAGTTAAAGGAACAGCGTGAGCGTGTGCAACAGAGAGCTGCTGAGGTAGGGGCAGAGGAAAGGCGTAAGACTGCCGAGGCTGAAGCACGACAACGGAAGGCAGCAGAGGAAGCTGCTGAAGAGCAACGACGAGAAGAACAGCGCAAGCAAGCTGCAAGAGAGAAAAAGCGAGCTGCAAGGGAAAGGAGGAAGCAGAGTGAGCAAGCTGAAGCTGAAGCTGCAGCCAAAGAGGCACAGGCACGTGAACGGGAACGCCAAGCAAAAGGGCGTCGTCGACGTCGCAGCCGTAGTCGTGAAACACGACCACGCCCAGAAGGAAGGCTAGAGCAAGCATTGAAAATAATGGGACTTACGGTAGGTATTCTGAGACTTTCATCCAAGGAAGCAGTGACCGTGATTAAGAACAGGTTCCGAACACTTGCTATGAAATTGCATCCTGACCGAGGAGGAGATACCAACAACTTCATTGTGATGAATGAAGCCTATGAGTATCTATTGCATCATCTCATAAACAAAATCTAATCAACTTCTTGGATGATGCTTTATTTTTATGGAATTGTCAATATTGCTACTTGACACAACGATCTAGTGACAGGAGGCCATTAGGTCGTTAGGCGGAGTGCACACATTATTGGATTATTGGGTCATGTTTTATACGGAGGCAACAAGCTTGCAAGTGATTGACAGCATATCTATTATTTCTGCTTGGTATTCCTCTTACAGACATGTTCTAACATACCGAACCGGTCGTCCGTTCTATTACATTTCCTACACCCCCAACGATCTCCACCGGCCCATAGTCGTCATTGGTCAGTCTTTGTATCATCACTATTGTCACCCACTGATTCTCTCTCATTCTTCCCAAGAGAAGATTTCCATGTGTGGCCTTGCTACTGTTGATGCTTTCATTTGGCAGGAAATATACTGTAAGTAGTCTTCTGCGAGTTCGAGTACTCCTATGAATATCTTCATTCCACCGCGTCCTATGACTAGCGCTTAGCACCACGCCTGGCTCTATTCCAGTAAGGTGATTGCTTATAACCTGCTATGGCAGACATCGCACATTCTGTATTTCTAAGTGAAGTGTCTGAATTTATGTCGTTATTTGTTCGTTACATAACCTAGATTCAGAAATAGTTAAAGCTTAGCAAAGGAGATATTCTCGTTCTGTGAATCATCCTTGTCCAAGTTAACCATAATTTATCTTCCGAAGAAGGCTCCATATCTAAATCCAAATGAGAGGAAGGTAAATCAGCGGATAAAATCAAACATATGTGCAAACAGATTCTACGATCATATAGAAGAGCAAAAAACTGCAATATCAGAATATCTGGACAAAACATTTGGTAGATGGTATGACGACATTAGATATGACACTTGACTTATGCATCTGAATGATAATTCTCTGTTCTGTGTCTTCACTAGCCTTGATGTAACATGTTCTCCAAATAGTCGCTTTATGACCGAGACGATGGTTTCATCCTTGTTTCGTTGACTGTACAACGATTTGGAATACCCACGCTTCATTAGTTTCCTGTATTTACCATGTGTATTTCTTATTGGCACATGTTCATATCTTG
>JASHSN010000162.1 GCA_030038695.1 Nitrososphaeraceae archaeon | reverse complement strand
GCAGCTTCTTGGTTATCAATTCTGACACGTCTTAGAAGTAAGATTCTTTCTCTTACATTGGCATCGGGTTCATGTCCGTAAGTATACTCCAGTTCTTTGCCCGAACAGATCAAATGATGTCAATTTGTGGTCCTAAGCTAAATACATAATGAACAATAACGGTTACTACTATACGTAATTTTGTTAGACAGTGTAGACTGGCTCAACTAAGTGAGAATTGAGTTTCACGTGTATAACCGGACCTATCTTACTAGTCAGGATACTTATAGCAAATTGAGTTGTTCATAGAAATATTATCAGAATTTAAGGAAAAGGAAAAGGCGTATACATACGAAGAGACACCTAGTCATTCGATTAAAGATTTGTTATTGTCTTATTTTTATTATTCTGATATTTTATCAGAAAAGTAGAGGTTTTCCCGATAATGTGATACACTTTATTGAAAAGTCAGGTATGTCACTAACTGATACCGTCAGTAATCTTTCTCTTATTATTCAGAAAATTGAGGAATTGTTAGATAAGGAGGGTATGAAGAATGAGATTATACCAGATTTATTCGTTGATCCGGAATATCCTGAATGGCAAGTAATCAAGCTTATAATCAAAATAAAAAAGGAACAGAGGTTCATTTATCGAGTCCTGAAGCCTAAAATCTATGCTTTAATACAAGGAACGATTAGTAAGGAATTATCGGATAAAATATTATTCAAATTCCAGGCTTTTTAGATTATGATCCTTTCTACAGATTTTCTTTTACAGGGAAGAAAATTAATACAAGATGTGAACCAACCTACGGAAGTAGATTTTAGATCGGCAATAAGCAGAGCATATTATTCACTATATCAGGAAACATTGAACTTCTTAGTAGTTGCTCATAAACAAAAAATGGTTAGTAATATTAATTCTTACCTTGTAGATGTAAAACATAATGTGAGTTACGATAATTCAAAGGTACAATCATTAAATATTAAATATTTACACGAAATTGGTGTAAATGTTCACGAAACATTACGTCGTGTCCTTATGTCTCTTGATCGCAACTTAGCGAACGATTTCTTGGGATTCAGAGATTCTAGAAACGAGGCAGATTATCAAATTAATGAAGATTTTAGTCTAGATGTACAGCAGGTAGCAAATGAATTGGACGAGATAGAAATCCTGATCCGATCCATAAAATCGCTCTAGCCGTAAATCTAGTGTTGGGTTTCCTGTCATCCCATATTCTCGACAAAGATATGGCTGACACACGTACTAAATTATACAATGAGGGCTGGTGCTGCGCTAATACCAACTACCAATGCCTTCCTTTGTTTTTGCAATATACTCGGTGAAGTAGTTGCTAACAAGATATGTCTGAGGACAGGCAATGAAAAAGGAGTAGATCCACTTCTACCAATTCGTTATAGTAAATCCGCAAGTGATGTCCTGGAGAAGAGGATCATAATATCTACTAATTTATCGCTGAAAAAATTAGAATCACACTGCGGTTGTATAGCAAAGAATTAGAATGAGGACATGTTACTCGTATTGGAGGCAATTTACGACGTTTACAAACGGGACTTGTTAACTCATAACGCCCTCAGGCGTACTCATTTTGTCCCTTGTTTACTTATAACTTACTCTTTGGAACCGATTATGCTGTAGTTGTAGTGATCGTCTTGTCGCTCTTTCAGGACACTCCAATGCTGCGAAACCATATTACAAAGAGAGCCGCACCAGGACAGGGATGTTCAAGAATAAAAGTCAATGGTACGGGTGTGGGTCTCGCTTTATTGCTTCTTGCTCTTTGGATATTTAATCATGTATGATCATGTAACGAGGTATCATACTTCATCTATGCCTCGTTATCGATAAGGCAATGGCCTGTTTACATCAGAGGTTCAGCCCCAGGAGATGTAACATATGTACCAAATATACAAATGCCAGCCGGAGACCCGTATCTTATCGCCCCAGACACTATTACTTTCGCTATCTCCTTCTCTGATTTTTTTCCTTATCTCCCCAAAAAGTTCGGCAAAGAATTTCTTGACCTTGGGATCGCCTGGAGTCTTATTTATGGTAGCCCACCTGATGCATCAATACGCTGTGGTCTTTTTTGTTCAAATGTAAGAATTAGGTATCTTTGAAGGAATAGATGGCTTGAATCTAGAAGCCTGTCTATAAATGCTGATTTCTTAAATTAGTTAACTGCGTATGACGACAATGACACGGAGTGCCTAGTACTGGGGATGTTCGCGATTCCAGAGAAACCCAAGCAGCAACAGCGAGGTTTGCCCCTCGATAAATAATCAGATAAGAGAATAAGATTTCCATTTTGTATCTGAACATTTCCAATATCTGCTATTTATCAAAATATAATGGACTGTTAGAAAAATATCATGGTGTTCAATAAGACTGGTATGCCACCGTTGAATCATGTCTCTATTAATAATATGAAAGTGACCAGATCGAAAACACAAGCGTTAGTATCGTTAGTATCGTTAGTATCAGTTACGATAAGAGTACACCTTGAGAAAATGAGTATTGCTTATAATTGAACCACAGCATCAAATGATGGATTCTGTGATCGAACTGTCTAGGATCGAATACTAATCCAACGTAGTGACATGAAAAAACTAGATATCTATGGGACATTGTAACGCGTCGCTCTACACCGACCTTAAGGATTGAAATACAAAATAGATATACATGACCTCACTTATTAAATTGATATGAATGATGATGAAATTCCAGAGGATATAAATGTCCATAAGCAAATTTGGGGAAAAGACGTGACTCAAGTTATCTGTGGCGAAGTGGACAAAAAGGAAAATGAAGAACTGCGATGCCCTATATGTAATACGCGCATAGACGAATTCGGTTTTTGTGGATGCGGAGGAAAGTTGGGAGTTAGTTAACAGTTGGCAAGCTTGATTGTTAAAGCTTTGCTTGATTATTAAGGAGTTCCATTTATGACAGATCGTTCAGTCTATGTGCTTCATCTTCTAGAAGAATAATACCTAGCTACAA
>JASHSN010000161.1 GCA_030038695.1 Nitrososphaeraceae archaeon | reverse complement strand
CTTTTTGTTGTTAGTATTCCTCATAAATCCTTTTAATTTGTTCTTCTGTACTATGGTAAGTTTGAGTCTGGAAGGATGATTCACAGAATGAGAATATCTCCTTTGCTAAGCTTTAACTATTTCTGAATCTAGGTTATGTAACGAACAAATAACGACATAAATTCAGACACTTCACTTAATCGCCTTAATTGTCACTTTAGTGATGTACTGGTATTTCCGTCGTGCAGGTTGGATGGATTTCGGCTAAGAACATATGTGAAAAGTCCTGCGGCGTCATTAATGGAGTCAGTTGTAGTAGCACGTTGCTAAGCTGGACAGGCTCACAAGAAAACTACTACTGTTGCAGTTTTAGGGCAACTAGAAGCAGCGCTGTGCTGTTGATCGCGTTCATGACTTGTTCTGATCCGTTGTACGCTGCTGATGTCGTCAAGTGTGGTGCTCTATCCCAATCCACCGGTATGATACCCTTGTATGAGAGATAGATCATTGCTAGCACGAATGCTCCCAATATCATCAGCGCAATCTCGATGATGCGCTTGACTGCAAATCCTGCATGCGTGCCTCCACCAGCGAATGTGAGTAGAAAACTCCCAATCGCCATGTGGTTCATACCGCCCCTTCTAGCAACACGACAACAGCAATTATATGTTCATCTACTTGTCTGAAAGGAACATATTGACCAAACATTTTTCTCTGACAATACTTCAAAAAGTATGATGCTGAAGTCAAATAATACCACTATGCCGGTTATTTGCATATCATATATGATTAGTGATACACAAGGTTGAAGAGGATTGATATTATTTCTGCTGATGTGTTCATAGGGATCTTTAGCTGTGGATGCAGAAGGAATTATGATCATCCAGTGAAAGGCGACTTTCACAATAAATAAAAAAAGGGAGTATTAGGCGATTTCGTACCTAACGAGAGGGCAGTCCTAAAAGTGAGACGCAGCCAAGAGAAAATCATGGAAATCCATGTTGTTAGCCTGGATCCAACGATAGCCTAGAATTCGCCGCTCATAGTACGATCAGCGTTATTAAAATGCGCAGCAACTAGCTCATCAACAGTTACCACGAGAAAGAACAGTACCAACGCGAATAACACGTCCCCAACAAATGACAATACAACTGGAGCCTTTTCCGATACTACTCCTCACAATGATAGTATTCCAACGGATGATCTGATAGCTAGGTAGATTTATGGTACTAATCTGTGGCTAGTGTAGCCTAGAAAGGAGTAGGAGCTCGTAGCTAGTCTGATAGTGATTGCTATAAGAAGGACTACTATGTTGCTGGGGTTACCTTCCCTGCGATATGCAACCTTTGCGTTGTAGTGACCCACAGATCGATTTTTCCGTCGAGCATATCCTTGACTAAGTCTGAAATCTGTTTTCCTTTAAGAGGACCTACTAGGCTAGATGACGTGATGTTGCCCTGTGCCAGTAAACCATTTATAGGACCTGTCGCTCCATTTTGAGGTCCCGTGCGCAATAAAACCACGTTACTCGGAGAGTACTCATGCCCCCGAGTATAAAGTACGAGAATGACATTATCAACGTGGTTTATCTTCGTTGCATTTATAGAGTATAAAATCGTCTTACCAGCATTGGTCACAGTGAAGATCCCTTTACCTGTCGCCATAGTCCTCAGGGGCCCGTTCGGAGGGCGTGCTGATTTTCCTGATAGATTCGCGATAAAATGTACATTCTGCGATTGTTGTGCGAGTACCGTTGAAGTGACGATGCCTGCTGAAGCAATGAACAACGTCATTACCACACACGTGATAGCAATTTTGATATTCATTGAACCCTATAGCCAAAGGTGAATATATAGGCCTTGCTCAAAAAGGTGTTTAATGCCAATGGAAGTAGAAGGCGGCAACACTGAAGGTGGTGGAGGTTTTGCAAAAAGACAACGGCTCAACTCATCCGGGTTGCGACATAGTAGTAGACCACGAATGTCTTAACCAGTCTGGAGGGTAACACCAATGACACAAATGATGAACACTTGAGTCAAAAGTACCAGTTACATTTTTTCATTTGGTTTCTCCTTACTAAAAACGAATGTTTTTCAAGTTTTCGTTCCTCTGTTCGACGATAGCCTGGGAAACTGTGTGGCATAAGATCATCTTCATGAAACAACGCATAGTTGCTTGCTTTTAGAAGATTTAATCTAAGCACAAAAATACATTGTCAATGTTTTCAAGGTGTCTGTCCACAATCTTACGCGCCATTGTGATGGTTCATTTGTTCAATGGTTCTGTTCTCATGCTCATGACCCGTGGACAGACGGCTACATATAGTGTCTGCTATCCTTTTGAGACACTATATGTTACATTTGGCTTCCAGCATCCTACGGTAGTGTTAGGATATCCTGTGATGGAATTAAATGAAGATTCTTTCTCAATACGTAAATAGGATTACCAAACATGACATCTATCCTCGCAATCGATGATCACACCGCACTCTTGGCAACGAAGTTTGCCTGCGCAGACATACACGCTCTAGTCCGTAGCGAGTCGAGCTGCATGGATTCGCAAGAACTTTTTAAGGGCTTCAACAACAATGAGTGCACCGATAGTCTCCCTCATATCCATTTGATGTGCACTTTCTATAATGGAAGCTAAGATTGGATGCTTGGGTTTTAATTCCTTAACTATATGCTGTGCCATCTCGTCAGTAAGAGCTTTTCCCCGTGCTTCGCGCATGGCGTGGATTTTCAATAAGACTTCTAACGTGTCAGCCACGAGAATGGCATTTACCGTCTCCTTCAGGTCCATTTCATGTATTCTTTCAGCTACGGCTGCAAGCTCCGGATGTATAGTCTTCAACTGCTTAATTTTTTCCTCTACCATTTCGTTAGTAATTGCTTTCTCAAATATGAACATATTTAGTACTTTCGAAACTACTATAAAAATATATACTAAGAAAGCTATATTACTATATAATTACTACATTGTTGTTCTCTCATTGCTTATTTTGTAATCTTTTAGAAATATTCTATATTTACGACCGTGACCTTAGAAGGAAAGAGTATTCATTGATTATGATACCGAGACAAATATTCTCAATGGTTGCACCTGAAGAATTGAGAGAAATAAGCATGAAATAGTGTAATGTTTAATGGGACAGAAATGGAGCAATCTCCAATCCTCATTTGTTGTGTCTTGAATATTCCACGGACTTTTGATCCTCTAGCATAAATATTCGTCTTCCTATATTCAAGATCTTTTGGATCCGTCTGCCAGTATAGTGGGGTAATAGTAATATCGTTGGCTGCCTGGAGCCTATCTTTCGTGCAGTAGACATCCTTTCGCCTTGTCAATAGATGCTATTACTTTTGCCAATATCCCCCAATTCGGGGAAACAAGAGTGCTTCTAGTGCTGTACAATCATCGGAGGCTAACAGAGTACGTCCCAGAGAGAATGAAACTATGAGCAAATATTCTATATTAGCGGTAGTATTGGTATTGGTAATAACAAATATCATAGCGATACCTTATCAAATACATGCACAGCCATCAACTCAAGGAAATGCGATAACGGGTATAAAGGTCGGTGGTCATCCATATGCTATTGTAAGTCAAGTGTCATATCTAATGTCGTCATACCATCTACCAAATGTTTTGTCCAGATATTCTGATATTGCAGTTTTTTGCTCTTCTATATGATCGTAGAATCTGTTTGCACATATGTTTGATTTTAT
>JASHSN010000160.1 GCA_030038695.1 Nitrososphaeraceae archaeon | reverse complement strand
GTTTTGATGCTAGTAGTAACAGGCATTGTTTACCCTCTTGTGCTTGTAGGGATAGGTCAAAGTACACTTCCATATCAATCAAATGGTAGCTTAATTACCATCAACGGAAAAGTAATCGGTTCAAAGCTCATAGCACAAGATTTTAAATCGCCCAAGTTCTTTCACCCAAGACCGTCATCGGATTCCGCATCTAATGTAGACCCGGACATAACTCCTGAAAATGCCTTCTTACAAGTTTCGAATGTAAGCCGGGCCACTGGTATAAATCCTAACGCATTAAATACATTGATTGAACTTAACATAGAAAGAAACCGAGTGAGTAATATGGTAGCATTTGCACCTAACTATGTCAATGTATTGGAAGTTAACTTGGAATTAGTAAAACAATATCCTGATGTTTATAGCGCATTCATGGATAGTGCACAAGCTCAAAAAATAATAGATGTCGCCATGGATGGGGGCTGAATTGTAACATGGAGGCAATTGTAACAGTATATGTATTATCTCTACTTGTATCCTCGGGCGTCTTAATGTACTCATTATTGACAGCAGAAAAGCCGAAACACCATGGAAGAGCTGACCGCCTTTCAAACTTGAAACGCTTACGTTTCTTCAAAAGTAAAGTTAATTCGCCTCGATATTAATAAAAACATCCTATGAGAGTAACAAAACTTGTCATCTCTTTTATTTGATTATCTATAGCTAAATAATAGCAAAAAAGAGGATCCTGAAGTATATAGCTACAAAGCATAAGAGGATCCGGAAAGTATAGATTAATGCGCTATAGTAGTAGGAAAGTATAGTAGCTATTTTATAGCCAAAGAACGTAAAAGTATATGTTCACACCCAGATAGATTTAAACCAATAACAGCTATGAGCAAAATATTCCTCAAAATATCTGCATCAGACGGCCGGAGCCACGCTTAGACTTATGTGCTTTATGCCCTTCGGATTTGTCAGCACATTTTAAAACCCGTCGCTTTGACAAAGTTCATGGCCAAATATAGGAAGCACAATAATTCAAATACTCGCGTATCATCATATATGAAGAGCTCTTCTCCTACAACATCTGATATAACTTTTTCAGCAATGTGAATCCCCGCGCAATCAAAATCTGTCAGGATTGCAACGTTGCCTCCATTCTCAATAATTTCTCTAATCAGATCCTTTGGATATTCTGCGAAATGGCCTTGTGTATTAACGAAAGCAAGACCGTAGATATCACCAATATACTTGACGATTTCTAGGACGCCTCGTTTTTCCATAAATACAACGTCTGTTCCCTTTTTTGCTAGAGAAGGTAATTTATCGATATCAACATTATGCCATGATCCATCAACGTACATCGCCGCTCTAGGTGAAGCGAATATACCCAACTGTTCGCGTTTTGGATGACCTTCCAAATCATTCTCGCATATGGTACTTATTTTAGATGTGACATCCTCTCTGGTATTTTCCTTTATTACAGTCATGCCATACTTCTCTTCAATTGACAAAAGGTACTGCTTTCTTAGATTATACCAAACAGTCGATTGGGTCATTGCGTCATAGTCTTCTGACTTTGGATCTAATATGGCAGGATTTTGTCTAACATCTTCCCATCTCTTTTTTAGGAATTCTCGAAGACATTCGGTTACGCTTGGGTGTTTAATGCTACTTGGATTATATCTAGATTTTAATGGTATACGGCTAACTACCTCTTCAATTGTTTTAGCAATATCAGATTGAAAGGGCTGAAGTGTTAAGAATGATTTTCCATAACTTTGGTATTCTATCCTTGGCGCTACTAAATGAACAATTATAACGCATTGTTGCCTTTGTTTTCCTAGAGGTATATTTGCCTCATCTCCTATATCTTCGCCTGTTTCAGATTTTCTTATGATCTGTATGATATCACTTGCCTGTAAGACTTGTCCGGTTTCTGCGTATGTCCATTGGTATGTGTTAGTGTATTGACCTTGAAAATATCTGATGTTATTTACAGATGTAGAGTAGTTGACACCGCCAATTATCTTCCATTTCTTACTTCCATCAATTATTGGAATTGCCAAAACCTCAAAAATGAATGGAAATCTTATATAATCGCCTTCATAGATGCCTTCAGCTTTTTTGTATACCGCCTTTTCTATATCAATCTTGAGAGAAGCAGGTTTAATTTGTTGATATCTATCAATTAATGCCTGTTTTCTTTTGCAGTATTTAGTGTCGTATGGCACCGATAATTTTGACATAGGAAGCATGCTATCATTTAGATCATGATAAATTTTGGTGGTTATCTCCGGGGTTAATTGTTCAAGGGTGATGTTCTTCAAATGGTCAAATCTACCACGCTGTCGAAGTTCTCGAAACCTGGTTTTGTTCAGAGCATCATATACTGACATCTTTTGAGCATATATATCATTGAGAAGATCACCAAATTCTGTTTCACTGTAACAATAGATGCTGTTTGGGTTATCATATTCTTTGGCTATAGGATGGCATGCATTGAACTCTATTGTACTGTTATTCCCATATTCATTAAAATGAAATCTATATGATAGATGGGTGTTAAACAGAGTGTATTCCTTGCATAATCTCTTAAACGCATTGTAATCATAGTCATCATTTATTGGTGGCATTGTGATGACAATTTCTGTATCAGTATCTTCGATTGTGTTAGTCTCTTCGAATTTGGATGGTGTTATCTTCCCCTGTTTTCTATTAATGTCTAAGTATATCCTCTCTACTTTTTTATTATGTTGAATAATCAAAGGTTCATTCCATTTGTTGTCTAATGCATATCCCATAGTTGACATCTTCTTTATTGCGTCACCCTGGGCGCCCCTAGTCACACAGTATTGATTACTCTTGCTGCTATGTGCCCGTTTGAAATTAAATGTCTCAATCAAATTTGTAAATACAGGGATATTGTTTGGATTGGAATTTCTCACCGATATCTTAAACGAGTCCCTATTTCGTGTTGAATGCACAATAATGACTCCGTCTATACGGTTTCTTTCTTGGAAGTCAGCAGCGTTATCAAGAGACTCTTTGATGATGAAAGAATGAAAATTGTTTGGTTCAATGCCTGAGTTTTTTGTAATATCCTTCTGTCGAACATAATCCCAGAAATTTGGGTCTGAAGAAGTAAATACCTCGTTGTGTATTGCTGGCATCTCTTCCGGGGGTATGACAAAATTCTTGTCGTCAGGAACATGTTCTTTTTCCATTAAGAATTGAAAACCCCTTTTTCAGCGCAGACAACCAATGACTCAAACTGCTTCGTATAATGGTTTTTGCTATACGTGACTAATATTGCAGGCATTTAAATTATACTTCCTCTCCATTTTTAAGGCTTAAGTTACAAACATTTTCGAGCACCACCGGGGTTCTTCCCCCGGGGGAAGATCCAAATGATGGTTCTATTTTGACAAGATTAATTCTTTTGACATAAAATAAGGGATCTATCTATCCCACTGACATAGTTAAATTGCAATCAAAACCGTCGTTTTCACGGTCGCAAAACCCTTAAAGGATGATTTCCACTGTAAGTAGTTCACGCAAATCCGTAATGCCCGTGAATGACACCCAACTTAGAAAGATGCATAAAGTAGGACTTGCAATCACAGAAAAGATGTTAGAAGCACTTGGGAAGGAGAAACGAAAAGAAGGCAACTCGCAAGCATCCCAGGCTCGTACGCGTAATCCAGGCTGAATCACTCCTAAAACATGAAAAGTAGCAGCACAAACACTCCGGTCGCTTAAATGTATAGTTTCTCCTTAGATGCGCGAAAATGAGTCGGATGCCGCAGCACACACACTCTTTGAGGGTGTCTCTTCC
>JASHSN010000013.1 GCA_030038695.1 Nitrososphaeraceae archaeon | reverse complement strand
GTAATTAAGAGCGCAGTTTATGACAAATGAAGTTGAGAGTCAAACTGCCATGGAATTAGGCAATATGGAAGAGGTATATGAAGGAATGAACGTCCTGAGTTGGAGGTATGCTTTACCATACCATACCCTATCATAACCGTACTGAAGGAGATCTCCTTGCTGACAAACATCATAGATGATAGGAATTCACGTTCTTTAGCTATAAAATAAGCCCTGGTGGCTCAGCTTAAGTTGTTGACCTGAGCTAGTAGTAGTAGTCCTTTCCTTTTTACTGTCTCGTTGCTTGCATGCATTATTTCTTTATGAAACTGACTGGAACTGCTTCATGCATTTTGTTAAGTACAATACTCGCATACCCTTCTCAGTTGTTCTATATGTCTGACCCAATTCGTATTCTATCAGATCGTTTTCAACTAGAAGTGTTAAGTACTCTTTTAGCTGATTAAAGGAAAGATATGCTTTGTACATTAATTTCGTTTTGGTAGCTCCTCCTCCATTTGCTGCTTCTAAAAGTAGTCCGACTATTTCACTTCTGCTTCTGTATTTCATTTGTCATTATTTCCGCCCAATATATCTATTTATGAGAAATCAAGCTTTGTACTAAAGTTTATGTCAATTTCTATTTCTATGTACAACTATCCATTCTTACTAGAGACTTTTTACAGATGACTTCTAAGAATCCGTTATGAATAGAGAAAGGAATGAATTGAGAACAGTAGTTTGCAAGCGTTGTGGTGCCAGAATCCAGTGCAGTGGAACGGAACAACACAAGATTTTGTATGGCAAGGACCATGACGAATACTATGATGCCTCAAAATTAGATCGATTCTGGTGACCCTTGGAACCACCGAAGACTGCAATATCGATCGACCAATGGCGAAGGCTGAGCAGGCGGCAACTCCGTTCACACTACCGGTACCAACCAACCTACATCACTCTTTTATGGTGCTTGTCAAAGGGGCTTTAACGTGCTTTCCGATAAGCAATATTTCTAGTCAGAGTTGAAGGACGTTGAATATCGATCCACGTAGACGACCTCTTCTAGCTCTTTTGACACTTTGATGTGCTTACGTTACTTTACCGCGTTACACAACGGGCTTACTCGGTGAGTCTGATGCATCATACCCTGCGCTAGGTGCTGCGCCAGCGTAGTGTGCTGTAACACCCAATTCAGGGGATCGCTCTTAATGGTGAGTCTGATGCGGCAAATGCTGATGAGCCAGCGTAGTGTGCTCTAGCAGAGGTATAAGGGGCTAAAGCCATAACGGAGCCAATAACGTGATAATCTCCGAACTGATTAGTTACTGCCGTGAGGTCCGGTATCATATGCAAGTTCTCATCAAAATAATAACATATAAAAGTTATCGTGGCCCCCACAATTGCTGAGCCATTATCGGTTGTTAAAGTACCACCAAATTCTTTGTTCTGAGTGTTTTGATACTCACTTATGCTTAAAGTCAGAGTTGTAGGAGTTGGAGATGAAGATGGTGATGGAGATGTTGTTGTCAATCCTGAAGAACCAGAACTGGGATTGATGGTGTTTGACGAAGTCTGAGTACAAGAATTCCCACAGTCTTGCTGTGTTTCTTGGTTATTTCCACTATTCGAGAAGTCTCCTATAAACTTGTTATTATAGGCTAATGCGATGTGTCCGCTACCGCTTCCTATGATTGCTGTACTTAGCACTAATAGTAGTAGTGCTGCAAACGTTGCTATTGCAAATCTCATTTTGTGGTTCATTTGTCACTACCAATGTAAGGTATATCTGAATTGCTTCACAACAACTGCTAAGAGTATAGAAGAAAATCCCAATGTATTTGAACTCTAGAACCCCATTAGAGAATAGAGATCAGACATTCTTCACTTCACTTCTATTAGTGGTTTTTTCTACACAAGTGGTGGTAGCGACAATAGCTCCTATATTGACCAGTCAATCATAGATGTCATCAAATTCAAACGTCTCTTACAAATCCGGCACAAGAACTTAGCAGCTGCACGAACTGGAAGAGAAATGTGATGGGTAAAGAGAAACCCATCACAGTCTCCAGCATCTATCTATACCCACCTCTAACCAATGCTAACTAACATATAACTAGCAGATGCTCCAGGTGGATCTACTGCATCATTAGTGGGACTAACTCAGCAGCATCAGAGACTACAATCTTTTAGAACTTTAACACCCGAACAAATTGAAAAAACCATAGACATTATTGTAAACAAAAGTAATTCATACGTTGAATTCGCCCGTAATGACTTTGTCTATGGGCTATCCGGTCATCTATTTCATAACGGAATCTCCCAATTAAGTGCAATCAATCTGATTAGTAGAATATGTAAGCAGGCCAATGACGAGGAAGCTGATGCTAGATCGGACGTTGTCTCAGAGACATACGAAAAAGGTAAGATAGGGAAGCCGATCCGAGGTATCTCTCAATTAAAGTATTTGTTGGCCAAATACAATAATGAAAACGAGGTTCGTGCTAATGAGATTATCGCAGAAATAAACCCCAGCCTTGATATTACTATCAATGACGCTGTCAATGGTGGCGGTAGTAGTATTGGTACTCTCGGAAGGCAAGATCCTGTGGCTGAAGAAATACTTCGATTGGCAGAATCGAATGGAGATATCTTCTTCAAGGATACATTCGGCCAGCCACATGCTCTAATCAACATGACTACCCACGTAGAGGTTGTTTCTAAGGATAGCAGAAGATTTGAATGTCATCTGAGAACTCTTTTAAAGCGTCATATAGATAAGCGAATTATTTCAAAGGACTCTCTTGAGAAGGCAATAGAAGCTCTGAAAGCAGATGCTGTAGTTGAAGGAAGAACCATTCCGCTAAACCTACGTATTGCTTGGAAGAAGAAAAACGAAGTCATATGCTATGATCCAACCGATGAAAGATGGTCTTGTATAATGATAGAACGAGACATAGGTACTTGGAGAATATTGCCTGCCGGCAGCCTTACAGATTATCCAATATCAGAACTGCGTAATCCAAACTCAAAGTTAATCGAACAACCTGTAGTTTTCACTAGATATGGTCAAATTCCTCAGGTTATGCCGGAACGCAGCTATCCATCAGATATTATACAGCAGTTCATAGATAGATGTACGAACATAAGAGACCATAAGGATCAACTTCTGTTCAAAGCATATCTCATTACCTTGTTTATTCCTGATATTGCTCATCCAATTTTATTGCTAAAAGGTGTGAAGGGTGCTGCCAAATCCATACTGGAGACTGAGGTCAAGCGAATTATAGATCCATCACAAATAGAATTACTAATTCTAAATAATAATCTAAAAGACTTTGTCATACAGCTTGCCCGTCGCTACTACAATGCTTATGATAATGTGATCAAGATACCGCCATGGTTGTCTAGCATCATATGCGCGGCCACTACCGGTGCAGGTTTTATCTTGAGAACTCTGTATACTACTGCTGATGAAACTCCGTTAAAATTCAAGCGTTGTTTTGCACTATCTAGTATAGGAGCATCTCTGACAGAAGATGATGCTCTTGAACGCTCTATATCGATAAACCATCCAAAAATAGAAAAACAAGACAGAAAGATGGAAGAAAAAATATTGGCAGAATTTAATAGTCTTCTGCCGCAATTACTTGGTTATATTTTTGATACAATAGCAAAAACTATGCAGGAAAAAGATAGGTTGGAACAGACACAAGAATTGGATGGTAAGTTAGAGAGAATGGCTGACTTCTCGTTCTGGAGTGAAGCTGCAGCGAGGGTTATGGGTTATGAGCCAATGGAATTTCTAAATGCATATAGTGATAATTTGAGGAATCAAAGTAGAGAAGCTGTTACTTTTAATGCATTATGAGATATACTGCGAACGATATTTGACGAAGGCTTGATTGCTACTTATGATATAGAATATACTTTTCCTGTGCTACTGACAAAAGTACGGGAAACAGCAATCGAAATGGGAATTGATATTAACAGGTTTCTGAAACACCGTAAGATCCGTGTCAACGCTGTAAGTCTGGGTCTGATTGATGGTGGTAGCTTTAAGACTTGTTTTCGAAAGTCCTTAGGTTTCTCAAAATCCCACGGCGCGTCTTGACCAGACACACTTGATGGTGAACCATCATGACTCATTCTCTAGGCCTTTCAATTCAGCCAGGAACTCTTCTCTGCTTTCCGTGATCATTTCTGTCTTGCCTGTCTTGATATCCTTCAAAGATTGCTCTTCTTCAGGCCATGGTTCTCTGTCTTTCAACTTGACCTGTAGCCAGAATGCTAGAGCCTCTTCTACAGCGGCTGTCAGATTCAAATGCATAGTCTTGTAGACATCTCGAAATCTCGCATCAAGCTCATCGTTTATGTTCAGCTCAAGCTTTGCCATCTTGCGATCCCAATTAATAATATCGGTTTATCCGGTTATATCCGTAACCCAGATAATGTGAGATAAAATATAGGGGGTTTCCCAAAGTGAGCTCCATCTTCTGACTGATTTTTCTCTTCTATTTTTCTATAACATACGGCTGTCTCTAGCTCTGTTCATAGCTCTGTTCATAGTACGCTTGGACAGCCTAAATCCTCATTCTAAGACTATTTCACCAAAAGAAGCCTAATTTAGGCACTTTTTAAGCCTGTTCATAATGTTCATAGTAACTTTCAACTCCTGGCAAAAAATGGAAATTGAAAGAAATAGAGATGAGATGGGAGTGCCTAGGGTGGGTTGGCAAAAAAACAAAAAGTAGAGTAGAAGTTGTTCGTAGCTATGAACACTATTCCTCATTTGTATCGGAAAGGTAAGCACTAGAAATCATGATTATTTCACTGCTCATCAAGCAGCTATGCAACATACAAGTCCTCATTCTAAGGTTATTAGGCCAAAAGAAGCCATAATCTAGGAGTTTTTAGGTGTTGCATGGGTTGCATAGCGGCGACCAACTCTTTTACAAATTCATAATAAGTGATTTTATTGGCGTTACACCGAATTTATTAGAAATTCCATTTTCTAAAAGAGTTCGATGTTGTTCTGTCAGACTACCTTCCAACTGCTCCGCCAGCGGGGCAGCTTTCCGCCGATTCCTAGCATTTTCTTGATAAGTCTTGTCCTTATATTCATCATCAAGAATTTCTAGTATCCAAGATCTTGATGCCCTACCTTTTAGCTGATGAACAATTTCGTTAGCAATTCCATCGACACGGAACCCTTTATTCTTTAGGGTAACAGCCAGTTTTTCTACTATCCTTTTTTTCTTTTCATGGAAATCTGATGTCAACTTGTCTATGGAGTGGATTGCGGCTTCGAAAAAGGGAATGAATCTTTTTTCATCATCTCCATTGTCATTTTTATTACTCTTTGAAGGTTGCTTTGGTTGTCGGGGTTTAGATTTAGATTTTTTCTGAACTGATGTTAGTGGTTGGCTTTTGGACGTCTTTTGTTTGGCTGATTCACCTTCTAGGACCCGCTCTCGAATGTGCATGTTGGGAAAGTCCCAACAGCTACACACTGAGCATTGTTTATCTTCCATCTCCATCCTATGCTGGGATATATGATGACCGCACTTGCAGACCGTCCTTTCTTTCGTGACGTTGGAGGATTCAGTTGCCATTAACCTGCCATCACCTCTAATTCCTGGTCCTCAGGGATTCCTGTTCTGGAGTATATGTTGGGATAATACACCAAAATTGCATCCCAGCCTACTAGGTCTAGCTCCTCCTTGGAAAAATGATTGTAGAGGTCAAACATAGTTAAGGTCCTTCCTAATTTTGGTTCCAGTTGAAGCACTTTACTAAGAATTTCTTCAGCTAGATGCTGGAAATATTCTTCGTTCGATTGTCGCTCGTTGTCTACCTTTTCAAAAACTAAAGGTTTATCT
>JASHSN010000159.1 GCA_030038695.1 Nitrososphaeraceae archaeon | reverse complement strand
GACAGTTTGGCAATGTAAAACCATCAAAGTTTGGTGGGTTAGGCAGACCTGAAATTAGTGGCGAGACAGAACCATTAGTGGATGTGACTACAACTGATAATGAAGTTAAAGCTGTAGTAGAGATGCCTGGAATCAGCAAGGACAAAATTAAAATAAACGCATATGATAATACGGTGGAAGTCAAAAGCGAGGATCCTCAAAGAAAATACCATCGCACTTTTGAAATACCGGCTGAAACAGATATCGAAACAGCCAAATCTACTTACAATAATGGAATACTAGAAATCACGTTTAAGAAGAAGCAAACAAAAACAAAAGGTAAGACTATAAAAGTGGAATAACTGTTACCAATAAGTCAATTAATATCTTCGTATACCTGTCACTTATGTGTAGAGGCTTTTATCGATGGTAATAGCCCCTGATAAAAGAATAGTGCAACCAGTACTGTAATCATCCGCAAATCTGCTGCCTAGGATTATTATGATAGCAGGCTTTTTTACTGCCATTAGATTGTTTATACGTGGAAATATTCGGATCTGACACAATGTATGATGATCTGCTGCTCAATTGATCAATCTACTGACAGAGGTTGTCCAATTTCTACGGAAAACTATCCTCATCGAATGCTCAAAGGAATTTGCAAGCTATACAATTACGCTGCAAATCATATTCACTTGGTATCAACCTATAGTTGTGCTTAGTTAAACCCTAAAATCTCACTTTAAATATCGCATCTATTGCAATAAGAATTATCGCAGCTACGGCAGCACTTGCAGGTATAGTGATTATCCATGCATAAACAATTCGCTTTGCCATAGACCATCTAACTGCAGAAAATCTTTTACTTGCACCTGTCCCCATGATTGCACCCGAAATTGAATGGGTAGTACTTACTGGTATTCCAAACGTAGCCATAGATGCCAATATGGCACCTCCTCCTGTTTCAGCACAAAATCCCTGATATGGTCTTAGCGGTGTCAATCTAAACGCCATGGTCTTAATTATTCTCCAACCACCAAAGAAAGTTCCCAATCCAATGGCCGAAGCCGCAGCAATTATTACTGGAAAAGGTACAACAAAGGAACTAGAGTGTAATATATGACCTGCAATCAATAGAGCGGTAATGATGCCCATTGTTTTTTGTCCATCATTTGCACCATGAGTAAGTGAAAAAAAAGCAGACGATACTATCTGCAACCTTCCAAATACACTATTAACTTTTGCAAGTCTAGCTTGACCTAGAAAATACATAATGCTTATTGTAAAGACATAGGCAACTACCAATCCTAAAACAGGTGAGCCCACCATAAATATCACCGTCTTTTGTATTCCTCCTGATACTAGCGCGTTAAGACCTCCAGCTATCAAACCAGAACCAATCAACCCTCCTACTAATGCATGACTACTAGATGACGGCAATCCAAGGTACCAGGTTATCAAATTCCATGTAATTGCTCCGATTAAAGCAGCAAAGATAACGGAAACAGTAGAGAATTCTGGTTGTATAATACCATGCCCTACTGTTGCCGCTACGGCGGTACCAAAAATGAACGGACCCGCAACATTTGCAAGCGCAGCCATACTAACAGCTTGAAGAGGTGTTAGAACCTTTGTCCCAACAACTGTAGCTATAGAGTTTGCAGAATCATGGAACCCATTTACGAAATCAAAAAATAAAGCCGTGACTATTGTAGAATACACAACAATTTCAATGTCCGATATCATTTCTGAATAACCCTTTACTAAATTAGGCGTATTTCAATGCAATATCTTCAAGTAGTTCGTTGAGCTCAACACATCGAGTTATGGCCCTTCGAAGAAAATCATAAATTTCTTTTGATCTTAAGATTTCAATGGCGTCATTGGCTCTAAACAATGCGGAAATCGCTTTCCTGTAAATAGCATCTGCCTGATCTTCATATTTGGATATGGTAGTACCTTGTTCGATTATTACACTAGCTTTTTTTAATTTTCTTATTCGGGAAATTGACTCAGATACTTTCATAGATACGTCTTTTAACACCGTCACGAGTTCCAGCATATCTGAGGAGAGCTTTCCAATGTTAAACAGTATGATGTTATCTGCAACCCTCTGGGTATTATTTAATATTTTTTCTATTGCCTTACTTATTCTTGAAATATCTTCCCGATCTAAGGGTGTTACAAAGGTTTCATCAACAATAGTAAATAACTTGCGAACAAGCTGATTTCCGTCACGCTCAAAATCTCTAATCTGAGACTGGTGTAGCTTACTCTCGTCTAGATTCGTCGATACTGTCATTGAGAGATCTAACAAAGTAGCGGTGGCTCTTGCAGCTAACTCACCTTGTTGTTCTAATATATTAATAATGACTGTATCCTTTGATCTTAACCAAGTTAAATAACCTGCCCCTTTATTCAATTTAGTGTCTTCAGATATCGTCCTATAAAATAATTACACATATGGACTATACAAACTATATGAAACACGCGGCTTATGTGTTTGTTTGTTACGATCTATTTCCTTATCCATTATTAAAATAATCAAATCGAAGCTAATTACTCAAACTGAAGTAGAACAGCAAAACGTTCATGTCCGTAAAAGAGTAAGATAAAATAAGACCAATATCACAGGTTACAAGATAACCCGATCTCGCAAATACTAGTTACTATTGTTCTTAAGGATTTATTGCTCGATTTATTAATGTAGAAAACTCCCTATTAGATCTCAAATTTCCTTTTCATGAATCAACAATATTTCCTATGGCTTACCGACTTTAACCCTAACACCAATGAGCATAACAAAATTATCATTTTATGTGTATTCGCGCCTAAGATAGTATCTGAATTTGCATAACAAAACATCAGTATTTTCAACGAAGATTGTAACCTTTGCAACGTGTCCAAGCTTCTGGGATACGAGTCACTACTGCTAGTAGATGAATACGAATGAGAGTAAAAAACGCAGAAAGTAACAATAGCATAGATTTCGGCATGTATGAGAACTACTCTTACGTTGGGGGTTCGTAGTTT
>JASHSN010000158.1 GCA_030038695.1 Nitrososphaeraceae archaeon | reverse complement strand
AAGTGGGAGTTACTTTCACTCGCTACTGCCTTTGCCAAAAGAGTCTTGCCGGTTCCAGGAGGACCGTGTAATAGTATACCTTTTGGAGCCTCTATGCCTAGTTTTTCAAAAATTTCTGGATGTCTTAACGGGAGTTCAATCATCTCTCTAACTTTTTGGATTTCTTCCTTTAGGCCTCCAATGTCTTCGTACGCGACATGTGCAGTGCCACCTCTTATTGCGGTGCCCTTCTCGGCTATATGGAACATTGTCTTTTGAGTAATGATGACGGCATCGGCAGCCGGTGTTACACCAATTACTTGGAATGTAAGTCTGCCACCAAAGTAAGGAACCATGACATTATCTCCTTTGATAAGAGGTACACTTTCAAGAGCATCAGCAAGATATCGCTCGTCAATAGGAGGTATAGCCTCTAAAGGAGCAACTATAACTTTCTCAGCTGGAACTGCCTTGATTTTCCTTAATACTACTGTATCTCCGATAGCTACTCCAGCATTATTCCTTACTAGACCATCAACTCGAATTATTCCCTTTCCTTCATCTGAAGGGTAAAATGGCAAACATTTGGCAACCGTTCTTCGCTTGCCTCTAATTTCAACAACATCACCAGTAGATGCGCTTAAAGAATCCATAGAACCGTGGTCAATACGAGCTACTCCACGACCCACATCTCTAGTATATGCTTCCAGTATCTTTAGAGACAAATGATCATTAGCTTTACTCATGATAAGATGTACTTGTATTGCAATTTAGGCTTATACATCTTATTACACTTGCGATATCGTTTTTAACTAGAAAGGCAAGGATCTATCAATTCTCGAACATGATAAACCATTCCCTATCCCATCTGTTTTGCATCTTGTAGATTGCAGTGCAAGACGAGATCAATACTATAATCTATTTTCACTAATGACCTTATTCTGTATTAATTTCAATAAAGTGAATTTTGAGAGAATCTGTCAAATTTTTTGACAATCAAATTTTTGGTTAGGCTTTCACCTCAATATGAGTGAATCATACCTGTGTAGGAATGATACGGTTAGGTCAGGTTATAAGGTCCAATTCCATTTTGAATTCTGCTATTTCCGATTAGAGTCATCAACCCATTTAAGACCAATCACCATGAATCTGTATTGTTGTTGTCTAAACATGTCTCGGTAAATGCGAGCATAACTTTCTGCGACTTCAAACCTTCTAAAATGAAGCCTTAGATCTGTTAGTATAATTCTTTCCCCGTGGCTATTTAGGACTTGTATATTATAAGCCAGAGGGAGTTTTTTTACTTGCCTCATAACTATGAACACGGTAATAAGTAAAAAAATTATTGCAGCGATAAGGACTATTGTATGTTTAAAATCATTGACAAATTCCAAATTAATTCAAATCGTACAAGTACCATTCAGTCTTTGAAGATAAATCTTTCTGTACAGGGACATATCATAATTGAGTGAGTCATTTTAAATCAACATCAATTAGTGTCATTGTGATGATACTTTCGATACTTAACTGTGGGTTTACGTCCCCAATTAATATTTCCTCTCCGTTGGAGCATAGCGAGTGATGCTTACTGGATACCAACACAGTTTTGGAGATTGTGCGCCGTAATATGCTAGTGTATGTTTCAAGAAGTTTACATCATCTCTAGTTGGATAATCAGTCCGCGCATGCGCCCCTCTCGATTCTCGTCTAACCAAAGCCCCCTTTAACACTATCTCTGCTATCCGTAAGATAGAATCTATCTCCATGACATTTGTGAAATTAGTGTTGTATTCCTTTGCTTTGTCGTCTACGTGCTTCCATGACATCTTCTTCAATTCCACTAACTTCTTTAAACCATCTTGCAACATTTCTTCATGTCTAAAAACGTGGACCTTTGCATCCATAGTATCAGTTACATCTTTTCTAAGTTGGTATGGATTCATTTCACCGCTACCCCTAAAAATACCATCGTAGATCCTCTTTTCTTCTTCCAAGACTTGCTGAGGAAGGTCGGATATAGAGCTGGGCTTATTGCTAGCCACATATCGCGCGGCTAGTTCTCCTGTGATTCTACCCCAAACAAGGCACTCTGCAGTTGAGTTTGCACCAAGCCGGTTTGCACCATGAACACTATTGCAAGCCGCCTCACCTGCAGCCCACAATCCTTTCATCTCAGTTGCACCTTCTATGTTGGTGTGAATTCCACCCATCATGTAGTGACAGACTGGTCTGACATCAATTGGTTCATTGATCACATCGATGCCGGAGAATTTAATTCCGATTTCCCTGATCCCTCCTAAGCGCGCCTTTATATTTTCTGCACCCAAGTGTGTAAGATCTAACTTCAAGCAGTCTACCCCTGATTCATGTTTAAAGCCTCTTCCCTCCCGAATCTCTTGGATCATAGCACGGGAAACGACATCTCTAGATGCCAGTTCAAGTTTTTCTGGTGCATATTTTTTCATAAAGCGTTGCCCAGTAGAATTAATAAGATATCCACCTTCTCCTCGCGCGCCTTCTGTGATCAGTATACCTGATGGTAGGATTCCTGTTGGATGAAATTGTACAAATTCCATGTCTTTAAGTGCCATTCCTGCACGGTAAGCCATATCCAAGCCATCGGGTGTAGCAGAGTACGCATAGGTTGAGAAACTGTATAACCTGCCAGCTCCACCTGTACACATTATGCCGGCTGGTGCTAATAGTTTAAAGAAATTGCCGGTCTTCATTTCGATAGCTGTTACGCCTCGAAAACTTCCTTCATCATCGGTAAGAATTGATGTACAAAACCATTCGTTATAAAAACGGATATTGTCAAATTTAAGTGAAGTATCATACAGAGTTTGCATGCCATAAAATCCTACCTTGTCTTGAGCGTAGGTTGCTCTAGGGAATGAATAACCCCCAAAATTGCGTTGGGCAATTCTACCATCAGTTCTCCGAGACCAAGGCATTCCCCAATGGTCTAGCTGATAGATTTCATATGGGATATTTTGTACCAGTCTTTCAGCAACATCCTGATCGGCGAGAAAGTCACTGCCTTTGATGGTGTCATAAATGTGAGATTCTTGATTGTCTCCTTCCTCCTCGAAAAGTACTGCTGCGGTGCCACCTTCTGCAGATACAGAGTGCGATCGCATGACCTGGACCTTGGAAACTACTGCAATATCTAATTTTCTGTCCGTAGCAGCTGAAGAAATAGCAGCTCGCAATCCTGCCAGACCTGAACCGATGATCAATACGTCTTGGGAGATAGAGTCAACCAACTGTTGTGTCAGCCGCTACAGGAAGTAATGCATTCTCATAAATATCTTAGCTAAATACAAGTTATAATGCTTAATTGCGGCAGACCAGGCGATAGAAAGGTAGTATTTCCGTACTCAGTCATGACTAGCATTCATTCAATGTTAAGAAACGTCTCCTAAACAGTTAATATATAGACTACCTCATGAACTTGTTTGTGAATGTGAGTACCGGTAACATGAAATCTCCGACCAAAAACATCGACCTTAGAAGCCTAAACTTTTCTGAGATCAAGAAGGCTAAATGAGCATGACTACTGTTGTGTCGCCAGATGTAATACATCAAATAGGCAACACTCCGCTCGTGGAGTTGAATTCATTTGCCACAGGCAGAGTAAAGTTTTTTGCTAAACTAGAATGGTTCAACCCGTTTGGCTCCATCAAAGACAGGGCCGCATGCTGGATGATAAAAGAGGCTGAGAGAAAGGGGCTGTTGAAGAAAGGCAAAAGCATTATTATAGAACCTACGTCTGGTAATACAGGTATCGCTTTAACAGGCATTTCCCAAGCACTAGGATACAGAGTTGAGATGGTCATACCAGACAAAGTAAGCGATGAGACAAAGAAAATTCTAAAGAGATTGGGAGCTACAGTACACGAGACATCAGATGATCTTTGCCCAAGGGTGGGTGCTGGCACCGATCAAAGTATCTCATTGGCTAAAGCGATTTCGAAATCAAGACCTGACATATATTATATGCCCAATCAATACGAAAACGATGCGAACTTTTTGGCCCATTATGAGAGCACAGGGCCAGAAATATGGAAACAAACCAATGGTGACATGACGCACTTTCTTGCAGGTTGTGGTACAGGTGGAACCATAACAGGCACAGCAACATACCTAAAGGAGAAGAACAAAAATATTAAAATTATTGCGATTCAAGCTCAAAAGAATCACTTGCTTCAAGGAATGAGAAATTTTGAAGAATCTTCAATGCCAGAATTGTTCCTGCGACGAGAAAAAATTGTTGATGAATGGATAACCGCTACAAATGAAGAGTCGTTTGCGTTGGTAAAAGAGCTAGCCGTAAAAGAGGGATTGCTAGTGGGTCCATCCTCAGGCTCTGTCATGGCTTCAATGTTGAAGACTTCTAAAAAAATGGAGAGGGGTAATCTTGTTGGTATATTTGCAGACGATGGTACAAAGTTCAAGAGTTTATACGACCAACAAGGCATATTCACCGATACGGAATACTATAATATTCTCAAGACTGCCAAAAATCTTTCAAAGCCTATCTATGCGTTTGTCTAATAGGCCAATTCAGAAATCAATTATATCACACTGTATGCTAATAATATATGGTATGCAGTTACTCAAATAATTGAGATTTTTCGTCGAAGTAAAATTCAATTCATCTGGAAGAATTCAGGTAAAAGGCAATGAAATAATCATGTCTATAAAGTCTGAACCAAAGTATGGCAAAGCAAACAGGGAGATGATAAAAAAGATATCTGATTTCTTTGGAGTACCGGAAAAAAGCATACACATCATTTCTGGATTAACCTCAAGAAAGAAAATAATTGAAATTCAGAATTCATAATGGTTACTAACGCGCTGACTAATACGATGTACGACTATTGGAATTTGAGACTGTTTTGTTCCTTTTTGATTTTGATTGACTTTTATAATATAAAAGTAGATTTATGTTGTTTATACTTCTTGGTCTGAGTAGCACAAATTATTCTGCTCCCAGTAGCCCCAGTAAATCAAAGCCTTCAGACGTTAAATCTTGACCTTTCGTAGTTCCCTTGAAGATGTTCATAACTGCCTTAAGGATATCCTTAGCAGTGATAATACCTATCATCTGCTGTTCATCATCGACAACGGGTAATCTCCTAATGTCTCTTTGCTCCATCAAAGCAACTGCATCCTTTACTGAGGTATTTGGACTAACCGTGATTAATGGCTTATTCATCACTTCATAGACGGGCGTATCTGGATAAAACTTAGCAGAGAATCCTATCATTCTAGCAATATCTCTCTCGGTAAGTATTCCTACTGGTATCTCTTTCTTTCTTGTGTCGCTCGATTTACCGACACCATATTTTATGATAATTATGCTTCCTATATTGTGCTGATACATTAGTTTACATGCTTGTCTCATGGTTTCATTCTCAGTTATTACTTTTACCTCACTAGTCATAAAATCAGATACGGTTCCAGATACAGTTTCAGATGTTGTCATAGAAAAGGATTTACAAACTATCATATTTCAAAAGTAGGGTTACAGTGCCGTGCACTGCAATATAACCAATCCTGAAGAACTCGTTAAGTTACCGTAGCCTTTCCAACCATCCAGGGGTGTAATAGGCATAGATAATTATATGTACCTGCTTTTTGAAATGTTACGGTAAATGTATCTGAACTTCCAGGAAGTGGCCCCTTTGGAAACATCCAGCCTGAATTAACGTACTTTTCAGTACCAGTCATAGTAAGACTCGCATTTGGGGCGTAAATTTTTGTAACACCACTTGAGTCGATTATTGTAGGACTGAATACTACTGGATTACTGGGCAGAAAACCATTTATCATCGTTTTGTTATCAAAGACAAACGTTACTGTGTGTGGTTCCGCTGGTACTAAAGGTCGAACATACCATACAACCGAGCCTCCAACCTTAATTTCCACATTTTGTGGGGTATAGCCAAAGAGTGGATTCGTCAGACTGCCCCCTCCAATCTGCACTCCTATAGATGGCGTTGCTACTGATGCTATCGCATTATAGCAAAACGATATGAAAATTGTTAGCACACCGACTGTAAATACTGACGATAGAGTCATAAGTGTCATTTTATTTTTGCGTGATGCGATCATTTAGAAATGTCAATACGTATGACTGATATAAATTGGTAGTATGCACTGCATTACGCTGTAGACATACGCAATAAGAATCGGTCCTACTTATTTCTCGATATGGAAAAAATTATAGCTTATTCGCCATCAGTTTCGTAATGGAGAGAAAAATTGGATTGGCCAAGGAATTGAGAAAATTTGGCATAGACATTGAAAATGATACTGCAATGAAGGTTGATGAGGCGACAATGAAAAGCCTGTTATGTTTTCTATTGTTGTGTTTTTGTTTTCTTTGTTTTTGTTTTATACTGTCTAAACAGAGAGCAAGCAGATACGAATTGACTTGGGTGAACTCGTGTTAATGACTATAATTGTTGTCGGTGTTCCTATCCTTCTTCGGCGAGTCGGCAATGAGTTAACTATCCGATATTTTGTTAGTAAGTATAACCATAGTTCACTTTATTCTACTTTTATAGTCTTTCCTTTTGATTGCAATTTTTTCTCAAAACTAATTTCCAAAATTCCATTATTGTAAGTAGATTTAGCTGTCTCTATGTCTGTTTCTGATGGTATTTCAATGGTTCTGTGATATTTCCTTTGAGCATCTTCGCTTTTGACTTCTAGCGTATTGCCGTAAGCATTTATTTTGATTTTGTCTTTACTTACTCCAGGCATTTCTACTACAACTTTAACTTCTTTATCTGTTGTAGTCACATCTATCAAAGGTTCTGTCTCACCACTAATTTCAGGTCTACCGAACCCGCCAAATCCACGTCTTGAAGGTTTTACATTTCCGAATTCTCTTATTTTTGGTTTACCGTCAGGTCCAACAGTCATTGAATAGCCATAGACCATCGGTCCTACCTCTCTTACTTTCCCACCTTCTGGCGCAGTGTACTCTCTTACGAGGTCTTTCGGTATTCTTTTTTCTATCCCTTCAAACTCTCTTTCCATTTCTCGTCTCATTTCGTCAAATCCCCTGAACATATCGTCAAAGAATCCTCTTCTACCGCCAAAGAATCGTCTAGCCCAATCAAATGGTTCTATATCGTCTGAACTCACAATTATTCACCTGTATAAATTGAAAATATACCCTACTTAAGATTTTAGCTTACAGCCTTTTTCGACGCTCCACTTAAGATGAGAATTAGACAAGATGCAACTAACCTGGTAAGGTGATATGTTCTATTACATTCTATAAAAAGTACTGTGTAATGCACTGCAATCCTAGTCTTCTAATATTATCGCTTGATGAATTGATGATGATGTCAAAATCACTTGCTCAGTGTAGGTCAACCAGGTACCTTGCCTTTGTCATTTTGTAGTAATTGCGTGAATAAATTTATGGGAGATGACTAATGTACGTTGCCAAAGAAAGATCCCAAATCTATCACCACCATAAGCCAATCCGATGACCTTGATGAATACAAATATAAGTCATATGAAGAGCTATCGCGAGAGTTCCAGGAAGTTTACCCAGCGGTAGCACGAGCATTTGTATTAATTCCCCAGATGTACAATAGACTAACACTGGTTGATGGTCTAACACACAAAGATGCTCTTGTGAAAATACACAACGATCATGACCATCTATCTGGTTTTACCGAAAGAAATATTCGGAGATATTTGCCTGCAAATAACCCTAATATTCCAAGGAGAGTTAGGACGCCACGTCCTAAAAACAGTATTATTGAAATTTCTAAAGAGATTTTTTTTAGTAACACTAAATCCGATGATGATAGAAATAGGCAAAGCATAAAAAACTTTGTAGTTGATGACACTTCTACTGACAAACGGTCTGAAACTCCTTACGGCGTTACCTCGAAGACGCAGGAGGATCTAGATTGCCAAGAACTCTCCGAGGATCAGAAACTAGACGCACAAAAAAAGACAACTACTTTGTCAACAACAGATAGAATACTTATAGCTCCTTCATCCTCACATTCATCTAATAAATTAAATAAAACCGATCTAGAAGCTGACAACATTTTGAATTTTGAGGTTTCACTTTCATATAGAGATATACAGCGATATATTGCTGCGTTACGTAAGAAAGGAAAAAATGAAGTTTGGTTCAGTGTCACGATTAATGCAGGCACAGGAAAAATGATTTTTAAAATAGGAAGGAATTCAGAATTATAACCAAGTTCATTTCATGACATAGGTGAGAGTTGGTTAACTAGGAACGATAGCGACCTAATCAAGTCTGTCGTAGATAATCAACAATGATCAGAGAATTCTAAACTTACAAAATAAACTAATGGATCATATGATAAAAATGAATATGAATGGAGCTCATATTTTTCTAACAACTGCGTCACAAATTCCATCGTCCCTTTGTCTTTCCTTCGTATTCTTTGTCCTTTGTGTCCGAAGGGCAAT
Organism: Nitrososphaeraceae archaeon; assembly: GCA_030038695.1. Lineage (GTDB taxonomy): Archaea > Thermoproteota > Nitrososphaeria > Nitrososphaerales > Nitrososphaeraceae > Nitrosopolaris. The sequence goes on along the minus strand of JASHSN010000158.1, from coordinate 1,164 downwards.
TCCGTTCTAAATTGGATAATCTATGTCAAAATCGACACTTTACTTGCGGATGACTTCCTTTATGAATTGGCATAAATAGAATATTCAAAGAAGGATAGGTTCTTGAATTTTCATTTCCACTTGATGTTGACATTGTAAAGAGTGTTATATTTGAATCAGGAAAATCTAAAGGGCCTTCAACGAATTGTCAATATCATATACATTAGTCGAGCAACCTCGATGTGAAGGCCAGAGTATAACATTCCAATGTAAATGGCTTTAGCGTCAGATGTGTTGACAACTTGACAACTTGTGTTCAAGGTATTTCGACTTTTTCAACAAGTTCGTTGCTTTCAGAATCGTACACTGGCAACGATTCATAGATTATCAAACGCTGTTCTTCAGGTGGTTTCCTGTTTTGTATAATCTGATGACGAAATGTTTTCCGCATTAATTCTATAATATTATCTGATCATAATTTTGTCTTGAAAGTTAGTGGAACGTATGTTGGACCGAGAGACTATGCGGAACTTTCAAGGCGTTTGCAATTCACTTTACTACCATTACCGGGCAGTGTGCGTACGTTACGACACCTGATGCAACACTACCAACTAATAATTTCTTGAAGCCGGTTAGACCTCTTGATCCTATCACCAATAGATCAATATTCTCGTGTTCAGCATATTCGACAATAGCTCCTACTATTGACGTAGGATCAATGATAAATTCCATTCTTAACTTTATTTTGTTATCATTAGCTTTTTCTCTAACTGAAGCCATCTTTGACCTTCTTCTTCCTCATTCTTAATAATCGAATTTATGGTACTAGGAATAACGGGCCTCCAAACATATGAAGGCGAATACAGATACTTCGTCTGTGAATGTATTACATTTAATGCAATTAGCTCCGCGTTATTCCTTTTTGCGATATCTACTGCACAGTCAGCGGCTAACATTGATTCTTCTGAACCATCTACTGCAACTAGAATTTTGGAAATTTTTTGTTGCCTTAGTTCTGACAAATTGCTACGTGTAAATGTTCTGAGCTTAATTTGAACTAATGCCGGCTCTACCATTCCATACAAATGGCTAAAGAGATTTACTGAATCTGCTCTATAGCGACTGGAAAGCTTACCTAGGACGGGATAGCAATGAATGACTGCAGCCATCCTCTTTTTGGGAGGT
>JASHSN010000157.1 GCA_030038695.1 Nitrososphaeraceae archaeon | reverse complement strand
GCCGCTACGCCGTGAGGTATACTTATATTATGTTTCATTATTCTATAACAAGAAGCAATAGATAATAAGATTATAAACCAATATTTAGGATTTAAAACCTATTTGATTTTACGGTAATAAAATCAAATCACCCGATAATATCTTCAATGGATCAGGTGAAGCCAAAACTCGCATTCTTCGCAGAGGTACCCTAGTTTATCGAATTCAGAATGCAATGTCATGACATCATGGCAGCGAGGGCATTCGATTTCCTGTTCAATAGATATATCTACCTTCGAGGCTTGCCCACTACGATGTTTATCATTAGCATATTCTAATTGTGCTAATTGTGACGCTAGCATTTTGATATTATCATATGCTGTAGTAGCTTCTAATATATGATAGGTGACTACTGAGAGAGAGGGACAAAGTAAAGAGATTTTATAACTTTATCAACAGATATATCTATTCTCTCCATCTTTCCGACAAAACACAACCCCCAAACTCTCGGTGTCAGATAAAATTATTTATTGTGCACGCATGTATGGTCTAGGCTTCCATAGTCATTTTTTTAAATACATTTTGTTGTCAATGTTACTCTGACTCGTCTATACGATGGGTCCCACGTCGAGAGTCAAATATCGTGAACTATCATCCTGAAATATATAGGAAGTGTGCCCCAGGCATTATTTCGCTTGTGGAGACGGTATGTAGTAGTGTCGCTAACCATGAAAGTATCTAGAAGAACTACCATATCTTCGTAGGCACTCCTTATAAGCAAGTAAACCTGTTCTCCTGATAATGTATGTAAGAAAAATATCGATAAAGATCACGTGCTTACTGATAGCAGCGATAGGACTACTGGGCACGGTCTCAACATTAAATCAGATGTCAAATAGTATAACAACGACGTTTGCCCAGCCTATGACTACTGCAACGAATAATACTCAGGGTATGTTAATGAAATTTCCTTTCAAACCTGGCATATTTGTCACACCACTGAGCTGTATCACGCCAAATGACGTATTGATATCTCGTCACCAAGTAGGTAACAGTTCAGCTGCAGAACAATTGCTCAAAAATCAGATAATGATGGCTGGTGGTCCAAACAAGGATATGACTACAAGTCAATTGAAACAAGCACTAAATATGGAGATATGTTTTCCTTCGACGTTTCCCCAGCTAAAACACTATTTTAGTGGAAATATGACTACACCCTAAATCTGTTCGTAGGGTTGCAGAAACGAGCTAGGCAGTCGTGTAATGCTATGATACCCTCAGAGAGAAGTGAGAATAACCACCCCTTTCTCCTTACTCTTAACACCTACAAACTCAATTAAAGGATCACTAGCCCGTATTTTTTGAACTGGTAAATTGAAAAGATTAGCAATTTTGTCGGGTGCTCGCAAAAATGATTCCGTCTTAGAATTATTTTCTTCAGTTATAACCACATTTATTTTTAGTCTTGTCTAGCAAGTCTCGCTGAATATTTTTCTGCTATTTCATTTAGATGATCACATACACTCTGCATTTTATTTGCATCAACATATAGAAGACGTGCTGTAGTTCCTATATCCTTCCTAATTGTTCCCTTACGAGCAGTTTTGTAAGAGACGGGCTTGATGTTTTTAGTCTGTGGATATTTGAGTGATACCCAAGAATCAAAGTTTCCATTATTTGATTCAAACTGCAATTCATCACACATGCTCAAACATGTCTTGACACCTTCTCCAAATTCGCCATGCACGGACCCAGGATTTTTTGCCTTCTTTTCTCTCTTTTTATTCCCACCAAACTTGAACACATCTTTCGGATCTTCTATGCCTTCACCATTATCGTCAATTGTAATTTCTCTCGCATGTTTGTTGATATGGATAGTAACGAAGTTTGCTTGTGCGTCTATCGCGTTATCGATGGTTTCTTCGACATTTTGCCAAGGGTTTTCGAACGCGCTATCTATTGTTTGTTTGATGACTTCATATTTGTCGATGTCAAAGTCTATGTCTTTTACTTCCTCATATTCCATCACGGAGTGACCTCCAAAATTTTTACCTCCTTGTCTAGAGGTAAAAAGCCAATCGAGATTTCTTCAGGATGTGCTCTGATATAATCCAATGTGGCTTGATCTAATTTTGGCTTATCTTTAATTTGTGACCTCTGTTTCATAATCACACTTCGGTTTTTCGTCTTGATTGCATCGGTGACATACCTGCTAAGTGGTAAATCACCCGCTAATTTCTTCGCCGTGTTCATAACGTCCTGCGGTACAGTAAGTGTATACTTTTTACTCCTCATGATACCATACTTTTATTTATTATACCATATTTATACATAACTATCATACCGCCTGGAAGTGTCAAATATGTCAAAAAACATGGAGGATCGATCTAGAAGACCGGAGAATGAGTAGCGATATCGTGCGATAGTTTGAATCGAACTATTATAGGATTGAAAGCGCCTGGAACATTCAGCTTTGGGGAAAATGTAACTACATTCGTTAGGCATCTCCTACTGTTGCAATG
>JASHSN010000003.1 GCA_030038695.1 Nitrososphaeraceae archaeon | reverse complement strand
ACCTTCCTTGAGCCGCGATGAGGCCCAGGACATCAGATCTTCGTGGATCTTCCCCGGTTCGTCCTCAGGGATTGGATCGGGGAATTTGAAAGCCAATACTAGGTCTGCGGAGCTAGGTGGTACGAACCTGTCCTCTGTGACACGAAAGTCCTTGTTGACTAGATGGAGGAGTTCACCAGTTCTTGGCTTGCGTGTTGGTGGCTGTGGTGTCGCTGGTATTGGTTCTGGTTTTGCTTTTGGTTTTGGCGGAGGCGGTACAGTATCATCATATCCTGATTCGGTTTTCAAACTTTTCTGGAGCTCTTCGTGACGCAGCTGCTCATAGACACTTCTTATTCCAAGCGGCTGTCGCCCTCGGTATCGCCTCTTCGCAGTGCCTCGATCGTTTCTTCAGGAGCATTAGCTAGAATGTATCTTGCTCTGTCGTATGTGATCCTAGACACTCCTACCATGTCTGCCATTTCCTTGCTCACCCTATGTTCGACCTCGTCGGAACGGTCCGGTTCCCGGGAACCGGACGGATCGTTGCTACCGCTTGCCCCGTCATCCTTGCCTTCTTCATCAGGGTGGTCTCTTCTCCAGACAGCGTCTTGCCCTGTCTCCGAAGTAAAGCGTGACGCCTGTTGCCTTTCTTGGGCAATTTTGCGTCGTAGCTCGTCTACCTTGACGCCTACCTCCACTCTGAAACAGGTTGAGATTACGGCGGTAAAGATTCACACTGACGACGTACATCAACTCCTCCAAAGGTTTGCCTTTGAAGTCTTTTCTGCAGTAGTAAGCAGGTATGTCGAGCTCCTTGCATGCGCGCAACCTATGATATCCATCTAACACGACATTGTCCTGGTTCAACACTACGGGGAGCAGCAGGCCACCTTCCTCCTTTATGGACCGCTTCAGCCTCTCGTATTCCGCCTCTGTGGCACGTGGTATCAAGCGGAGATACTCTTTCTTCGTATGGACGGTTTCTCTCTTGATTGACACTCTAACTTATAGTGTAATTGCTTATAAGCTGCTGAAGGTCTCAGTTCGTATTGAATTGTTATATATTAGTCAACTTTCTTTTTCATTTTTTAGCAGCTGTTTCTCCTTCTTTGTCATTTCCACCCGGTCTTGACAGGTGGATGAATCGCATAGTTTTTGTGACATGTCCACCCTCCTCTCAGAATGACGTGCCGTCTGTGACGCGCACCAGGCTAACACCGGAACCAATGCTGAGTGATGTACCGATAGCATGCCCAATAGTGGCCCTAAATGCACCAATGAGGGGACGGATGACAAGACTAAAAGTAGTCCAGTCGGGGTCTAAGGCTATATGTCTGGATCAGGGGTTGTACTGCATCCCGGGAACGCAAGTGGGGAAACCTGTGAGTTGACTAGTCTTATGAAGTGGGACGATGTTTAGCCTTATAAATAACGAGAATTTATAGTAAAAGTTGACGTCCACAACCAACACGTATAGATTGGAAAACCGTCATTGACAGTATAAAGCAAGAATTACCGTGGTTCCTAGAACGGGACATTACACCTACGTTAAGAACGCTATTTTATAGACTAGTCTCCCTTGAGATAATACCCAATACTAACCAGGCATACAAACAGTTAAGCAGGTCTTGCGTAGAAGCTAGAAAAAAGGGAAACATCCGATGGGACTCTATTTCTGATGAGGGTAGAGAGGTCCTTGGGGATTTTGTGGAAAAATATCAAACGCCGGAGCAATACGTTCAATCACGTATTGATCTTCTCAAAAATGCGTCACATAGATATACTATACCCAGATGGCATAAGCAGCCAAATTACGTTGAAGTTTGGATAGAAAAGCAAGCCCTAGCAAACACCTTTTCTTCCTTCTTAAAAGGTCTAGATGTTAGGATAGTCGTAAATAAGGGATATTCGGGTTGGTCATTTCTACACGAAAACTGTATCAGACTTCGAGGCGTCAAGAGATCTGGAAAAGAGATCCATATACTCTATTTTGGAGATTTTGATCCTTCTGGAGATGATATGGAAAACCACTTGAACGAAGCATTACATTACTTTGGCTTGGGAGACGTAGACTTTCAAAGAATAGCTGTGACTGAAGAGCAAATAGGGCAATTCAACCTTCCTCCCATGCCCAACAGTAAGGAGACTATTGATAAGGTAAACAACGACACAAGGAAGAATGGGTTTATTAGAAAATACGGTAGGTTATACATTGTAGAACTTGATGCGTTGTTAGCGATTGTACCTGATGAATTCAAGTCAATAGTACAAGAATCTGTGGACCAGTTCTTTGGCCGGGGAATTTATCAAAATGTTCTATCTGCTCATCAACCAGACATTATAGATAGATTAGTCCAGGAAAAAGTCAAATTCATCTAGGTGGAGAATTTTTAAAAGGATGCCTCACAAACTGTTAGGAAGTGCCCGGCTATTCTCTATAGTCTAAAATGAAGGGAACTTGGCCGTTTTTGGCTCTTTGAGATGCATCCAGGAGATTGGACGACGAAATAGACTCTGTAATCAAAAAGTTGCCTAAAGAATAGGGTGACTATTTCCAGGGAAGCTAATGATATGAGAGCCATTCTAAATGCAATTGAGGCAGCTCATCAAGCCGTTAAATTAACTGGAGCTATACATGCAGAAAGTGTATGTTTAACATACAAACACTAAATGGTAATTTGAAGAAATAAATAGTATCAATTCATAGCGACGATAAGACAGATTCCCGTACATCTTTATATTTAGGACTAATGACCCCAATTCGTTTATCCACCACCTATATTTTTCGGCTCATACACGAACATGTGGCTCATTGTGGTCAGTGTTTTTCATAGTATTGTCGACACAAATGTCAATTCTAACCTCTTCTTTTTTTATCAATAATTCCTAGAAGGTGTATGCATTAGAATGTTGTATATATGTACTTTTGATCTACAAACGCCACAATATAAAATCGTAGCATTCCTAGAATGGGACAAAGATCTCATTCAACTAGCCAGATTTCTAACCAATTTTCCGATCAGTACGTTTTTTTTTATGTACTTCTCAAAATCAGAATGGGTAAATAGAGAAGTATAATTTATACCATTTTTCTTTAGCTGATTCTCTTCGTCTTCTCTATCAATTACACAGATCACTCCTTTCACAGTATGACCTTGAGCGTTTATTGCATTCATTGCTTCCATGATACTGCCTCCTTTTGTTACCACATCGTCAATTATCACAATCGGAGAAACAAGGTTTCCTTCGATCCTCCTTTGTGAGCCATGAGTCTTTAAATTTTTTCTTACAAAAAACCCTTTCACACCGTCCGTTTGTCTATGTTTGTTGTAACTCCTCAAACTAACCGCTGAGGCAAGTGCAATGGCACTACTTTCCAATCCCCCTACAGATTTTGGAGTTGGTTCGAACTTGGCTAGCTCATCTAGTATCAAGTCTCCAAGTAACGACATTACGTTACCGTCTAGAAGAATGTTTTTGATATCATAATAGTAGTTGCTCTTGGCGCCGCTAGCAAGAGTAAAGTCTCCAAACTCAATACAACGTTGCTCTATGATCTTCATCATCTCGAGACGTTTTTGCTCTGTCATGTAAAGGAATGATCTACAGGACATGAACTGCTATTTAAGTGGTCATAATTTGAGTTCAGGGTTGAGTTCCATAGCAGATGCACGCGCCCTTTCCAGGCATCATCTAGATATATATTTCTTTGTTGTCAGCTTCTTTGCCAGCATTGAATCCAAACCCAATAATCTCTACTACGTGTCTCCGTAAGCTACCTAGTAACAAAAATAACTAACCAGTATCGTTGCGCCGCATATGAAGCACCAGGCTATTTCTTCATTAGCGACACCTAGTATATCTCTTCTTGTATTATCAGCAACCATTGTATAATACATACCAGTACTATATATCGTACCCGTAGGCTGTATGCTTATCGGTTTTTGCCACAGATAAAACCTCATTTCACGGAAACAAACGTGGCCTCTCTCATATGACATGTCCTCTCCTATTTCACCACCCAGAAACATAACTTGATCATACAGATGCTTCATATGAAGTAAAAACACCTAGTAGTACATATATGTATACAAGGTGAAACACATATACAGACTATGAAAACAATATTGAGTACAGCACTTTATAAATGATAATGTTTATTTTCTAAAGAGCTTCACAACTTTGAATACCGTCAAATTGATCAGTACAAAAGATATCGCGGAAGCTGTTAATGAGCTTAGCATAGATGCTTGATAAGGTATTGCTCCAACCTGAAGAAACTGATAGGTGAGTGAGACTTTCGAACATGAATAAGCAATTTCAGAAATAAGAAACGCGGTAAAGAGTTTCCTAAGATCTTTTTTAAGTGTCCTAGAATCCTTTTTTCCTGTTAACGGATCGAAATACCTGTACCTGTTGTCTATATAAAAAAGGACAACGAATATTGGAATATAAATGCTATATTCTGTTAATAAAGCAAGTATAGAGTTAGCAATGTGACTTTTATTGTAGTGACTATAGTAAAACTGTGTAACATAAGCAGCTGAAAAGAAAGAACATATTCCAGCAATAATGATATTTTTATTGAAGAAGATAAGATCCTTATACTTGTTGTATACGCCTTCTTTATGAGGTCTAATTCTACGTCCACCTTCCTCTAGTTTCTCTAATATGTTTCGATTAGCTATACGAAGAACTGAACTATATCGGTATAGTGAAAATCTTAGGGAAAATATTTTCCATTGGGATATCCGATCCGTTTAACATAAATTTTCCGTGGCAGCGGAATTTAGCGGCCTTGACAAGCGAATATACAATCGACGACCGATGTACTAACGTTTAACATCTGGGATTTCAATCGGTATCAGCTCCGCAGGGTGCGGGGGTGCATGATGAATCAAATTTCTGAGCGCCAGGATTTATAATATTCGCAGTAGCAAAATTGCAATTTTAATGGATACGGAAAATCATGTATTAAATCTGTCTATACGAGAATTCTTTAAATATGTTTCTTTATATTTAGTACTCATATGAGGTTGGTAACAAGCCTAAAGACAACAATACCGCTCGCATTCGATGTAGTATTCTCAAATCCTGTGTATATTGGCATAGCTATCGCAGTATTTACCATATTTTGGATTATTTTTAATGTATTTGATCAACTTCTTTTCTTCTCACCCGTCGTGACCTTTTATCTACCAGAAGATGCAGTAACTGGATTCATTATAACAAACGTAACTTCAGTGTTGATGGGAATTTTGGTTGCCATGAATGTATATGTAATCAGATATTCAAAGATAAAGTTAGATAAGTCATTATTCTCTGGATCAATCCTAGGAATCGTATCCAGTGCATGTCCTGGCTGTTCGTCTTTCGGGTTTCTTGCGATATCTACCTTTGGAGGATTTGGCATAATTGTAACAGACTTTCTTACAAATTACCAAACTGCATTAAGATTAGTATCAATAGCCATACTCATATGGGCCTTATATTCTGTACATAATAAGATCACAAAATCCTGCATTTTTACCAAATTGCCAAGTAACAAAAGGCAATCAAAAACAACCACTACGTCCGATTCAGCAGCACCAACAGCATCATGAAAGATGGAGATCTGATATGAATAGTGATTTGGGTCCCAACATCAGAAAAATAACATTATTAACCATTTTTGCAACAATAGGATTGGTTATCTCAGGAGCAGCACATTTGACATCCTATAATTTGAGCCAAGTTGCTGCGCAAGAAGCAGTAAGTAATGCCCAACTTTCTCTGTCAATGCTGAAACAAAAGGGAGTACCGCTG
>JASHSN010000156.1 GCA_030038695.1 Nitrososphaeraceae archaeon | reverse complement strand
CAAACTCGCCATCAACAGTGGTCTCCTGAATTGGTTGTTTCTCCTAGAGCATTTCTAAGCAGTATTCTGACCCCTCGGTTCATTTTTGGCGATACATGCTCCCGCGAATCGTCAGGACGTTATTCCCTAACAATGAAGTCACGTTCCAATGGCAGTCGAAACTTACACGCGCATTCCATCTCTCTAGCAAACTTCTTAGGGCATTAGGGTTTTGTTATTGTCAAGTGATATGTTACTGGAGAATCTAACAGCAGAGGAGCTATGTTCAAGACGAGCCCGCTCGAATCCGGTCCATGGTCAAATAGGACAGGATTCGATGAGACTGCAGGGGCGGTTGCTGGAGTATTTGCACTAGAAGGTACGCCTAACAACCCACGCCTGCCTCCAATCCGCGTAGTATGTGACTATGTTGCGAGCTGGCTTGCCTCGGTCGGTATCATGTCAGCACTTCGCAGACGTGCCGTCGAGGGTGGAAGCTATCGAGTAGTCGTATCCCTCACACGAGTCACTCTATGGTTACTTTCGCTCGGCATTTTCAACAAAAAATATGCTCATGCAACCGCCGGTTCATCAGATGAGCACACTTACGTTGCTCCAGACCTCTTCACGGCTGATACGCCCTTAGGTATGTATCAAGGAGTGACAGAACAAGTGGTAATGTCTAGAACGCCTGGGTCTTTCCGAACGGTCCTCGTTCCACGCGGTTCTTCCAAACCCGAATGGCAGTCGTAGGAAGCGTATGCTAAAGTGGGAATAGTAACATTCGTAGGAATTGTAAGGAGAGACGAAAAAACATGATAACGCAATTGGGACAGAAAATGTACGATAAGAACCTATCGCTTTACGTTCACTAGAAAAGATAGCATGCAAATCTATGATATTGTATGAAATTTTATCATACAACTGTTCTAATGGCCATAACTAATGGTGACGTACTTGGTGGCGGCGAGTGGAGTACGCATCCACTACAATCAGAAATTCCTTCGTTGAGCCCACAGTTCAACCCTCGAATAAATAACAAGATAGGAGGGAGAGAAGGCTTGGGTCATGCGTTTTATGACTCGAGTCCTTACTATTACTAACGCCGTATCTTTTCATTTCCTAAACTAATTCACCGTTATTGTACTGCCAGCAGAAACATCGGATTTCTGAACAAACTCCAATTTCATCAAGATGGAATCGCTTCAAATGGCCGCACTTACAAATCATAAAAATCCTTGACCAACACTGAGCTAAAAACTATAGCAGAAGGAAGAATCGTCAACTACCACCGCCAACCTAGATAGTAGCAACCAACAGTAGAACAGGTACGGATTTTATGACACCAGCCTGCCTGATAATGCATCACTGGCTGGCTGGCTGGCTGGCTATATGTTAGATGCCACAATGTAGAACGTAGATAGTTAAATTGGTTATTGCTATTCCTCGCTTTCCACGTATAACACAAGAAACATCACATGTCCTGGGAATTAGCGCTAGTATCGGGGATGGTCCTTCTTTCGATGCTGTGTGTGACTCTGGTTCGGATAGTGTTCTCATAAATCCTGTGATAGCACGACTATCCAAATTGGATAGGTTCAAGTATATAGGATCTCAAGGTACGGACAGACTTTACATAGCTCCTATCAATATAGATAGAAGCTGCATTTCTTTACCCGTCAAGGTAGTCGTGAGACCTGATTGGGAGACTACGCTCCTGCCAATCATGTATTTCACGAGATATTACTCTATCACGTTTGCAGACAAATACTACTTCTTTGAGCCAAAAAGGGACGGAGATATTCCGTATGTTCATCTGTCCAATAATGATGATGGCCCACAACCGTTTGTAGAAGTATCAGTAGGCGACTTTCATTTCCCGGCGATGTTTGATACAGGCTCAAACTTCTCCGGTGTTCTAACGCCACAAGTAGCATATGAGATCAATCTAGAAGAAGCCTATCCCAAAGACGCTTTCATACCTGATGCAGGCAGCGCAAATAGCCGGGTACTCGGAGCGCAGTCATATCTGGTCCCGTATAGAATAGAAGGCTCGTCTTGGATCTTCACACATCGTTTTACCGTTACTAACGACGAGGAGGACGTATGCGTATTGCCGGTGGAAGATATATGGAGTGATGACGTCCGTTTCTCACTTCATGAGGATAGTTTGGATATCTACGATTGTTAAAAAGGGTGTCTGTAACAAATTTTCGTTCCTCAGTTCTATGATAGCTTGTGTTTACATTGATCGCCGCCTCTAATGACAGAGCCACATCCTGAGTCTATACAAAAGCCTTGTGAATCACATGTGCCGGACTTACATTCTCCGGTGCATAGGTGCTGATTCGGAAGTGGTATGGGCTGCTGCTGTTGTGGATACGGCGGTACATACTGATGGGTAATAGGTCGTGTTGTCGTCGTGACAGGCAATACAGGATACTCTAACTGCGTCTGTTCGTGTTGATGTTGATGTTCAGGCGGAACATATTGGTGAACGATATGTGATGGATACGGTTCTTGGACTAATTGTCTCCTTTCCTCATCTTCTGCCTGCTGGTCTGCTCTAGCACGAGGTTCTGATTCTGTGCCCTCGTAATTGAATTCAGGATTATACTGACTGAGTATTTGCGATGGGTATT
>JASHSN010000155.1 GCA_030038695.1 Nitrososphaeraceae archaeon | reverse complement strand
CAGTTGAGGGGGCAACAGACGCTGCAAAATCAGCGGCAGGCATTGTCCTCACTCAACCCGGTCTTTCTGTTATCATTGATGCCATAAAGGAAAGTCGCAAGATATTCCAGCGTATGAATAACTATGCCATATATAGAATAGGTGAGACCATTCGCATTCTTCTATTTTTGACTCTTTCTATAATTGTATTTAATTTTTATCCAATTACTCCACTTATGATTGTATTACTTGCTATCTTAAATGATATGCCTATTATGACCATTGCTTATGATAAAGTACGTCATTCTGCCCAACCTGAAAGGTGGAATATGCATACGGTTTTGGGAATTGCGACTGCTCTTGGAATAATAGGAGTCGCTTCCACCTTTATCCTTCTGTATATTGGAAAAGATATTTTTCAACTGAATGCATCTATGCTACAATCATTCATTTATCTAAAGCTCTCAGTCGCAGGACACCTCTTTCTTTTTGCAGCCAGGACGAGGCATCGTTTTTGGTCCATCAGGCCAGGAAGAACTCTGTTTTTAGCCGTAGTGGGGACACAGATTACTGCAACACTGATTACTGTCTACGGTATACTGCTCCCAGCAATTGGCTGGAAGTTAGCAATATTTGTATGGATCTATTCTTTGATAGAGTTTGTTATTGTTGACTTTTCAAAAGTACCGATATATGATTTGCTGGAGCATAAAGGGTTGATATTTCATAGATGACCTAGAATTTAGCCAGCTTGCTACATACATACGTGCCATCTATTTTGTCATCTATTCTATAACAAACCTAGAGACATCAATTTTAGGTTCTGGAAATTTTAATTTCATGCTTTCCAATGTACTGACTATGATTTTAGCCGAACCACTTTAGATTTGCAGGAATAACATACCATGATGTACCTTGATTTGTTATCAAGAATTCGGAATTCAGGATTGCAAACAAAGTCTATCTCGTATTGCGAGATAATGAAATTATGCACATGGTTATGCACTACCACAAGAAAACGGAAGAACCGGCTGTGAATAACCACAACAATTTAGTATTACACCCGTACGAAACACAAAAATCTCTTGACCGAAAAGCTGAACCAAAAATCTAAAAATTTTTTCCCTTTCCGAGAGTAAGTATCTCTACCTCGAGCTCTCTCCCAATACCGCCGTATGGCCAGGCTCAACCCCCTAAAGAATGGTACAGTCAGAAATACTTTAGTTGCTGCTTTAGCCGCCAAGTTAAAGCAGTGAAAAGCATTGTCTATGAATTTCCTATGTCATGCTTACATGCTTAGGTAGGTAAGCAGAAATATTTATTATGCGTGTATCATATTAGCAACAAATTTCATTAGATCGATTAATCGGCAAGCAAAGCTCCATTCATTATCATACCACGATAATATTTTTACTGTATTACTCTTATTCGCCAACACCATGGTACTCAAACCATCAACTATAGAGGAATGAGGATTTCCTATAATATCCGAAGACACAAGAGGCTCCTCGGTATATTCCATAATTCCTTTCAATTCATCTTCAGAAGCATCTTTTAGAACTTTATTTACTTCCTCTCTATTTACTTCCTTTTTCAAAGTTAATACCATATCTGCTATGGACCCATCGCTAACAGGTACTCTTAATGCCATGCCGTCTATCTTACCATTCAATTCTGGAATTACAGTACCTATTGCTTTCGCTGCTCCTGTAGTTGTCGGTATTATAGACATCATTGCGGCTCTTGCTCGCCTCAAGTCCTTATGAGGCAAGTCCAAAATCCTTTGATCGTTTGTATATGCGTGGGTAGTTGTCATGTAACCGTTCTCAATACCAAATTTGTCATTGATAACCTTGATTACTGGAGCCAAACAGTTTGTAGTGCAAGAAGCCATTGAGATGATGCGATGTTTGTTATTATCATATAACTTATTATTAACGCCCATCAATATCGTTGCATCTGGCTGTTTTGCTGGAGCAGATATTATAACCTTTTTTGCTCCAGCTTCGATATGCTTCTTAGCATCCTTCGCATCATTAAATATCCCTGATGATTCGAGCACAATATCAATATTCAAATCCTTCCAAGGCAACCTTGATGGATCTTTTTCAGAAATCACTTTGAGCGGGAGACCATTTATAACTAATGCACTCTTATCATCACCTACATCTACTGTTCCATCAAACTTCCCGAATACTGAATCGTATCTGAAAAGATGTGCTAAAGTTTTTGCGTCTGTCAGATCATTTATGGCTACTATATCTATCAAATTCATAAATTCTCTATCGTTTAAAGCAGCTTTGACAAAACTTCTTCCTATTCTTCCAAAACCGTTGATTGCCAATCTTAATTTCGTGTTATCCAAATTTATGTTATAGAATCTAATTATGAGTCTTTTATGTGTGTCGTAGGTATCTTTGTAATCAGATCCCATTTTATTTCTTATTTATTGCCTTTTACATAAGAACGGACAATCCTTAGAAAATTCTCTGAAAATGCTAACTATACATCGAGCCATATTCATGGCTAGTATTACTAATATTAATAATACTAATGCACATCTCTGGAAAAGCAATTAAATCGACTTTCTGGACCTTGGCCGCTTCAACCGTACTAGCATTCTTTCTAGATTCTTCTCGGCTTTGTTTGGAATTACATCGATTGCGATCCGTGCGATCAATTTATAGTTACGATATTGACTCACTGAATTGGGTCAAATTTGTCTCTCATACCACTGGATTCGGACCAGGTATGCAATTTGATCCAAACGAACATGAAAAGGCAAAAAAAAACTGACTGGTGGAATCTATTATCTATTTTTACCAGATAACACCGAATCTGGTCTTGTAATAGTAAGATCTTCCGTCGATGCATTTTCATCGTTTCCTTTTATCATTAGCCATTGGTTTTCTCTATTATGCATCTTTATTAACGAAAACTTTCCTTTTAATTTTTGACCGGAAATGCCACTAATCCAAAATTCTTAATCCGAAAGTATATGTCCAAAATGTACGAGTCCGTAGGACGAAGTCGGTAAGCAATTCAGTGCATTACGTTGTACTCCTTAGGTTATTAAACTAGCAGTGTATTCAGAAGCTACTGGATAGGCATATCCAAAATATACCCTCTTGATTCTGTCTCTTTCTGGAGAGGCAGAATCAATCATGATTAACTGCTGATGGGTTTCTAGGGTATTCTAGGTGAAGATATGCGCATACACTAGATTATTTGAAAGGATACAAATTGGCAGGGAAGATGGAAAAACAGGACCTTGCTCTTCTTGCCCTTTTGCCATCTTCCGCTTTTTCGAGTTCTATCTCATCTTTCATACCCTCTGGTGCCATAATTACAGAAACAGAATTACTGCTCATTCCATTTCTTAACTTCTAATAAGAGTTGTTCTGGTTTCTCTATTTCGAATTGAACTTTTCCTGCATAGACGCTGCCTGTATTACCATCTAACGAAATATGATCTCCCTCATATAGTACTTTTTTCCCAATAGTGCATTTTCTAGCCTTTATATCTATCCAAAGCGTCTGACATCCTACTATGCATACTTTATTCATCTGCCTTGAGACAAGAGCCGCATGCGATGTCTTTCCACCAGTTCTGGTGAGTGTTCCTTCACTTACAGCCATTCCACTTATATCATTTGTAGAAATTTGGTTGCGTATTAATATTATCGATTCCCCAGTCAATGCCATGTCCTTTGCTTTCTGGGAATCTAGTGCTATTTTTCCGACAGCTATCCCAGGGCTAGCAGGGATCCCTCGAGTTAGATGTTGGTCAGTCTCAATGTCGTTACTTTTATTTTTTGATCTTGATTTTGTTATGATCCTCTTTCTTTCAATCTTTTTAAGGTCATACATTTTGATCCTTCTGAAGGCGGTTTTAATATCTAGTAGACCTTCGTTAACCATATCCACTGCAATCGTTAGAGCGGCCCAAGGAGTTCTCTTGCCATTCCGAGATTGAAGTATAAATAAATTTCCTTCTTGGACGGTAAATTCGAAATCCTGCATATCTCTGAACTCTCTTTCCAAACGCTTTCCGACTATACGCAGTTCTGTTTCCATCTCCGGAAGCAATTTGCCGAGTTTTTGAAGACCTTCTGGTGAACGTCTTCCGGATACGATATCTTCGCCCTGTGCATTAAATAAAAATTCGGCATAAAGGTTATTTTCTCCAGTGGATGGATTCCTTGTAAAGGCTACCCCAGAGCCCGAGGTTGGGCCCATATTTCCAAAGACCATAGTTTGAACTGTAACAGCAGTGCCCAATAGGCCTCGAATATTATTCAGCCTTCTGTATTCTATACACTTTGGATTCTCCCAAGAGCGGAAAACAGCCGCTATTGCATCTTCTAGTTGAGAGTTCGGTTGTTGTGGAAACGGGATGCCATTTGTTTGTTCTGCAAAGATCTTTAAGTAATCTTCAACGACACTTTTCAAAGATTCAACGTCGAGATCATCATGGATATTTGCTCCGTGATCTTTAAGATGGGCATCTAGTACACTTGTAAATGGGTCAAGAGAGCAGTCGTAGACAACTTCTGCGTATGTCTCAATTAGTCGACGATATGAATCCCATACAAATCTGGGATTACCGGTCATACGTAACAGACCGCCAAGAGTTTCATTACAAATCCCAATATTTAGTATGCTGCTGAGCATACCTGGCATTGATAATGCTGCGCCTGATCTTACAGCAACGAGAAGTGGATTTCTCGTTCCACCAAAAACAAGTCCAGTTGTTTGCTGTAGCGTAATAATGTGCTCATGAACAAGATCATTAAAAGCTTGAGATAATTTTCTAGCATTAGAAAAATAACTGTGACAAAATCTTGTACCTATTACAAAAGCAGGCGGAACTGGAAGACCCATTTGAGCGATTTTCATCAAATTAAATGCTTTAAGACCTACGTTCTCAAGGTTTGAATCGTCGAGCTCAACCCCCTTGCTAGAAACGAAAAGGAATTTTTCCACTTTTCCTTATATCCTTCTGAAACCAGGAAGCATAATTATCTCTTCACTCTTAGTATCGTAGCCTAGTAGTATCAAGGCAAAGACATTGAAAGCTTCCCTAAAGTGTAGTCACGTAATATGACAGCCGCTTTCATAATGCAGTCCGTGGCTCTTTCAATATTCCTCGTAGTTTCTGAAAAGATATGAAACTGTTTAAAATCTTCAACCTTATTGACAACAGCTTCCTCTACACGGCGATTGATTTCATCGACATCATGTTCAATGGCGATAGTCTTATCAATGGCTTCCAAAAAATCCTGAATGTCTACATGTGGACTACCCCTATGAACAACTTTTGCGTTCTCCAAAGCTTTGAAGTACTCCATGCAATCGCGATATGTATTGTCCGATATTTCGTTAAGAAGATCATATATGGCTCCAAGGTCATTATACTTTTGCAACAATGTCAGTAGAAATGCCGCCTCTTCCAAATGATCGGCTGCATCATCAGCTCTCATAATAATCTGTTCGAATGCTCTTGGGACATTTGGTTTTTTTGCTGATGTGCAAACTTCCTTGACCATCACATCAGCCTTACTTTCCCATGTCCTAGCTCTTTTAGAATTCCTTGCTATAGTTTCATAATCTTCCCCGATAGTAAGAATACTATTCCTGACTGCTTCAGCGATCTCAACTAGTAGAGAGGCGTGGTCGGCTGTTTTTTGCAGAACATCTTGTTCTGCAGTACGAAAATAACTTGCAAGTTCTGCACGTATTCTATCTCTAACCAGAGACTCAGATCCGCCTCCAATAAGATTTTCGTAGCATGTCTTGAAAACAAAGCGCAAGAATTCTATTGTACGTTCTTTTCCAATAACCTCATCCAACCGTTGACCGTAATGAATAGAAGGATCACCAATCTGTCTTATTGCTCCATACAAGAGTTGTTCACCACCCAATTTTAGGAATGCCCTATGTCCATAATTTCTATCTGCTGCCCATTTGAGGATTTCTATACAGTTTGTGTTTTTGATAAAATTTCTTAGAGTTTTTCTCGCCCGGTTCCAATCGATAAGAAATACTATACGCGATCCTAAGAAAGATAGGTATTCATACAAGTCTTTGTCATTTGTTGCTTCATAGACACCGATACTAAGATGATACATATCAGCATCCTTGATATTTGATTTCCTGTATTTAGTATCATTCCATCTGACATTATATGTTTTAAGCAATGAATGAAAAAACAAAAGCCTTTGAATATGAATATCGGTATAAGTTAAGGTTGCTTTCAACTTGTTGACACGCAGTACTAACACATGTGCATCAGTGGTGCCTATATCATTCTGGATAATTAGATCCTCTCCAGACCTGGTTGCAGTCGTACCAAGACCTACGTGCTCAAATTTGAGCTTTGCAGTTTGGTTGACACCATTCATGAACGCTCTGACACAACTTTTATCGATCTCAATTAGTCCATAGACGCTAGCACCGTCTATCGATTCTTGAGAAACTTTAGACTGAAGTACATTGAGCTCCTTATGAAGATCCATCACGAGTAAATGGAAACTATCGCCTATCTCTCTTTTACCTGAGGTGATGATATCCAAGTATCTATTCGTGATGATATCATTTTCGAGTGAGTAGATTTGTTTCTTCAATGCTTCTAGCCTTGCATAATAATTGTAATGCTCGGTATTTCGAACAGGAGCTGTTGTCGTACCATCATTTTCATCTAGTTGGATTTTGACTCTATCAAGTGGATTCATCATATCGTTAATGCACTGTAGTATATGATCTAAAATTGATCTTAGTTGTGGGATACGATAATGTTCGGAATCTGTCTTAATACTTTCTTGTATTACCTTATCAAATCTGTCATCGTCTACGCCACAGGCGCGTCGTTCGTCTGAGTTTAAGTAACCGGCATCATGCTGACCATCCGCATGTTCTTTTGCCATCTGTAGCAAAGAAAAGAAATACTTGACTCTATCATTCGCTAACAAAGCTTCGTTAATGAACCGTGGAATAAGTAGTTCGTAGACACCTATGTCATTAACTATTTGAGACTTGTATACCATTGTAGTCCATCATAAGTGTTCAAATTGCACCATATATCGGTATCCTATCGAACTCATATAGATCACAATAAATTGGAGCGTCTGAATGACTTAGTTCCATCGTTAGCATGTAGGCTAGACACACTGATTTTTTTGTTGATTTAATGATAGTCCCTTTTATTGTAACTTTAGGCATGCATAT
>JASHSN010000154.1 GCA_030038695.1 Nitrososphaeraceae archaeon | reverse complement strand
CTGCTTTCGCTGCTGGTCTACCTTGATTCAGCCTGACTCCATGAAATTCAAAAGCTGATCCTGGAATTGGCGCGACATCTTATCCAACTCATCTATACAGATAATCTTGGGCCTTTCTTTTTCTAGGACACCCGATATTCTGGATGTAGTGTTAATAATCCGGTTAAATTATTCCTTCAGGGAATACTTTCAGTTGCCCGAACTTAGAATCTGCTGACTGGCTTGCTCCTGAAACTGAAGCCGGTATATTCGTAGATGCATCTGCTAATACATATCTACCTCATATAAGATGTATGTAGGAATGTCAATATAATATCGCCTAATTGTTCAGGATACTGGTACATTAACGCATGACCACCGCCTCTGATCTGTATTAGCCACGATCCAGGAATTTTCTCCGCAAATATAAGTGAGTTTATTGCAGGTACCACTATATCTTCTGTTCCTGTAATTATCAACGTAGGCATCCTTATTTGTGATATGTTATTGCAAACGCCGCTCCATTCATCAACAGCCTTAGCCTGATTCTGAATGCTACTTGGGGCGGAAGTTTCAGTAGGTATAGGCATATAGCTAATGACATTTGGATTTGCTTTTAGCCATTGCTCAGGGATAAGCAGACTGAGCAACCTTTCCCCTTGTTCTAAAGGGGTGCCTGTCGTAATACGACCTTCTTCTATCACTGTTGAATTTCTAGATATTGCATCTTTCCCACTGCAATCTGAAGCATAAATTATCAAATTATCAACTTTACTTGGATAGTTAAGTGCTATCGTTTGAGCCACATATCCACCCATGGACCACCCTAAAACTGTAGCTTTGTCAATATGAAGTGCATTTAATAAGCCGACAGAGTCATTTGCAAACTGATTTATTGAAAACTCTTTTGTTCCAACGGATGTCTTTCCCATTCCTCTATTGTCGAATATAATCACTGTATGGTTTGAGGAGGCTAGCTTGTTTAGTAGAATAGGGTCCCACATATCCATTGTTCCTCGGGCTCCTGTGATCAGTAATATGGGTTCACCTTTTCCAAATACTTTGTACCCTATATTTATATCCCCTACTCTGATTTCCCTTGTAGGAATAGATTCGATGAGTAGCTTATCTTTATAAAACGATACCTTGTTTAGTAGAATTTGTATTCCTTTCTCGTGCCCTAATATCTTTCCTACTTGAGCTAATATGTTCCCTATTAGGGGATGCCCTGTCAATACCTGGCCGCCAGGCTGCGCAAATGCCTGATTTGAGAAGGTAAGTGTTGATATGTATGTAGCTGTTAGAATTGTCGCTATGACCAAGCCAATAGTTGTTTTTTTATACATAATTCATTAGCGAAAATCTCTGTATAATAATAGTTCCTAAGTTTTATTCCGGATTCTTTCTCCGGCTCAGTACCACCCATCCGGGTGCAGGCGGTGCTGCAGGACATCCTGGGCAAGCAGGACCTGGTGGACGTCCTGGAACCGCCCATCCTGGCAAACCTGGGACGGCCAATCCTGGCAAAATTATATGGTAAGTTCTGAATCTTTTTTTACTTGGAAAGCCATCTATTGAACCTTATAGTGAGTATTAATCAACAGTTAAGTACTGAAGCACCAATCAGTCTGCAGGTAGCGCCGTCGTTACAAAAGGCTAGGCTCGAATATCAATACGCGTGTAGAAAATAAAAAAGGAGGACATATTGTTGGTTCGCAGCTTAAATCTTTAATGACGACCACCTCTTATGATGTTAGTTTTGTTAAACGAAAATGGCCAATCATTGATTTGATTTAATGTTATGCGCACAGAAGATTAGTGATATTGAACCATGTAGCGGTTAGCCCATCAACAAATTAAATTTGCTTTTCTAGCATTCTCGGTTAATGCTCTTTTTCTCCATACTTGGTCATTGTAGCAAGTATCCGCTTGCCATGCGATGCGATGCGCCCGTTATTACGACGACTTTGCCGTTAGCCACTTCTACCCGTACTTGAAGCCGGATTTGCTTTGGCCGACTTCGATGATGTAGCCGTCTGGATCGCGGATGTAGCATCGCGTCTCGCCGTACTTATCTAGGGGCTCCGTGAGAAAAGTTGCGCCTCGACTCTTCCACAACTTGTAGCACGCCTGAATGTCCGCAACGCGGATATTCATGAAGCTACTGAAATGATTGGGATCGGGAGGCGTGCTAAGCGTCACCGTCGGTTTATCCGGTGTGGGACCGCCGCCAACGTTGAGAATGAGCCATGTGTTCGCGATTTTGATGTACGGAGGTGCGTTTCCGTCGCCCATGCTCACAATTTCTCCACCAAAGACCGTTTTGTAGAATTCGGCGGATCGCTTGAGGTCGGTCACGGTGAGAAAGTGCGCGACCGTAAACCCCTCCACCGGTGGCATCTGATAGTTCTGCTGCTCGACTTGTACTTCGTCGATCGATCTCTCCAATTGCAGTTAGGCCCTCTGCAGGCCGTAATAATAATATTACCATTGACGACTGCCTAGTGACTGGAAGTGGTGCCGTACGTGCTATTCTGGATTGATG
>JASHSN010000153.1 GCA_030038695.1 Nitrososphaeraceae archaeon | reverse complement strand
GGATCTTATTTCGAAGATGACGATTGATAGAACTATTCACCAGGCTGCAAATGTCTCTACATTGCCAGGGGTGATGAAGCAAGTCGTAGTGCTTCCAGATGGACACGAAGGATATGGGTTCCCGGTTGGTGGAGTCGCTGCTACAGACCTTCATGAAGGCGTAATCAGCCCAGGCGGAGTAGGATATGACATAAACTGTGGAGTAAGGTTAATTAAAACGAATTTGTCTGAAAATGATCTAAGACCCAGATTAAAAGATCTAGTAAATGAACTTTTTAGATCAATCCCATCAGGAGTGGGAAGTGAGGGAAGAGTTAGATTAACCAAGGCTGATTTGGATGAACTTCTTTTAGAAGGTGTGGAATGGGCGATACGGCACGGATACGGATGGGAACAGGATGCGCAAGTCTGTGAAGAAGGAGGAAAAATGCTAGATGCGGAGCTCGATAGTGTCTCAGACACAGCCAGAAAACGTGGCGCACCTCAATTAGGAAGCTTAGGTTCAGGCAATCATTTTCTCGAGATACAGAAGGTTGACAAAATCATTAATGAAAGAGCCGCAAAAGCTATGGGCATTAACGAACCAGGCCAGTTGACTATTTTAATTCATTGTGGTTCGAGGGGATTCGGACATCAAGTCTGTAGCGACTATTTGAGGATCTCGGAAATTGCTTTAAAAAAATATGGTACGAAGTTGATTGACAGGGAGTTGGCATGCGTACCTAATGAATCTTCAGAAGGTCGGAATTATCGAAATGCTATGTATTCTGCCTTAAACTTTGCTTGGTGTAATAGAGAGATGATAACTCATTGGACAAGAAAGACATTTGAAAAAGTGTTTAATATGAATGAGCAGCAGTTGGATATGAAACTTGTTTATGATGTTGCTCACAATATTGCAAAAGTGGAAAGATATAAGATCGATGGAGAAGGAATGCGCGACCTAGTTATACATAGGAAGGGTGCAACTAGAGCATTCCCTGCAGGCATGGACGAAATCCCTGCAAAATACCGTGATATAGGTCAGCCTGTGATTATTCCAGGCTCTATGGGAACTGCAAGTTGGATTCTTATCGGTAATAAAAAGTCGCTTGATTTAAGCTTCGGGTCTACTGCGCATGGGGCAGGCAGAACCATGTCAAGATCTGCCGCAAAAAGGAGTCATACTGTTGAAGAGGTTAGATCCAGATTAGAATCGAGGCGAATATATGTCAAGGCGCTAACGAAGGACGGATTAGTCGAAGAGACACCAGAAGCCTACAAGGACGTCGATGCGGTGGTAGATGTCTCTGACTCTCTTGGAATAGCAACAAAAGTAGCAAGGTTAATCCCAATAGGGGTGATAAAGGGTTAATGTCTGAGGACGACGATCCAGACATTAGGATTATCAATGCTCGGAAAATGAAAGAGCTGCAAAAGCAAGCTGCTATACAAGAAAAGATGAAAGCTATGAAACAGCATGAAAATCCGCCCCAAACAGATAGGGAAATTATCAACACCTATCTGTACAACAGAGGTGAAGAAGTTCTAAATCTCTCAGAGTTTCAATTCCCGATTCAAACAAAGGCGGTAGTTAAAAAAATTGTTGAATTAATCAAATTAGGCGAGATTAATCAAAGAATTTCCGGAGGAGAATTGTTAGCATTGTTCAGGTCAGTAGGGATGAATGTTAGGGTCAACACAAGTATCAGAATTGAGGACCATGGTAGATTGGTTTCTTTTTCTGATAAACTCAGGTACGAGAACGAGGAAAGTCGAAATGCATAGAATATATAAAAGCTATGCCAAACATTGATGCTTTTCTCATTGATTTTGTAACTATCGATTTTGAATCAGACAGTAAAATTGCTAAAGAGGTGCTTAGCGAGTTTCAAAAGGATTGCAATTTGGATAAGCATGATTCCGATTTCGTTCTAGACTGTCCAATGTATCGTGCTGGGTGGTATTTTGCCAAATTATTTATTTCTAGGGAGTTCGTAAAAAGATTGTATAAGCTCAATTTTAATCAAATTGATAATTCGAAAGGTAAAAAATTCGAGGACAATTTTATTACCTGGTTGAGTATAAAGTTCAAATCGAAAAAATGTGAGGCGCAGTTAAAAATCGCATCGGAAATGAAATGACCGATGCTTCTATTAGTTTCTATTAGCTATGTGGTATAAACATCGAATCTTTCAATTTCTATTCGAACTATCCAGCTGTTGCTATATCAGACTTCAATGATTTCAACTATTATTAGAATCCATTGTTTTCAAACTCTCCTTCCTCTCCTTCCTCCTGGTTTGCGTGTAGTGTCATGTGGAACCGGAGTAACGTCATCTATTCGACCGATTCTGAAGCCAGCTCGCGCCAAAGCTCTAATCGCTGCTTGAGCTCCTGGGCCAGGAATCCTCGGTCCCACTCCCCCAACTGCCCTTACACGTATGTGAAGCGCGTTGATCCCTTTTGTCTTGGCTGAATCGGCAGCAGCAACAGCAGATTTCATTGCCGCATAAGGTGAGGATTCGTACCTGTCTGCTGTCACATGCCTCCCCCCAGAGCTGAAGGAAATCGTTTCAGCACCGCTAACATCTGTTATATGGACCAGTGTATTGTTATAACTGCTAAATATATGGGCTACACCCCATTTATACTGCGTAACATCAGCGATATCCGTGGACATGAATAGAATAGATCTTCTTAAGTGGCGGCTATATTAATGTAGATAGAGTGATGATGGTAAGAACATAATTATCCACCAACACAATGTTTGGGAAAATCTATTATCATTATCAGGTCCAAACTGTAGTGGCTGTTTGTCCGAAGTGTCATACGCCGTATTCTGTCAGAAAGCCTATCGTATTTAGACACCATTCAATGTAACAGAACGACATAACAACCCACATTGCCAAACCTGATTACAACACTGGGGATAACTGTTTTGTATTTAAGGGCATAGTTATGCGGGGCGACCGTCTTAGATGTCCCGAGAGTGGATGAGTCAAATTGTATAGGAGGCCCGATGACCCGAGAGGGAGCGGACGTAGTTGTCAACTATAATCGGATGCGGTATGTCCATGCGAGACCACTGCAGATCACTGGTGCCCCGCCTCCTAGACGGTCTTCCAGACTTCGGAATTCCAACAGGATGTCTGGCCATAGTCCACATCTTATCAATTTCGTCCAGACAAATTATCTTTACTAAACTATTGTACTACGGGACATTTACCTTTACTAAACTATAGTATCAATCCTAAACTCCACCTATAGATCGTAATAAAATGTGTATGGTTCGTTATCAGAGTTTGGCATCGATTCTACTTTACAACCCACACATGCAGGACATTCCGCAATTTGTCGTAATTACATTTTGAATAATCGATGAAGCGTAAATAGCATGTCTGGAGATACGTTACATTCACTTACCTTCCCACCAGCATACTGCTACCATAACTTTCACCTGCTACCGCCTGTTTCCAAAGCGATTAAACGATGCGAGGACCATAGTTAAGTTCGATGTCAACAGCAGATAGTGTGAGCTGTGCCCTTGGTTGTTGCCATTGAAAGCTCTGTTGGAAGTGAAAAACAATTCGTTAGAACGTCTGAAGCTTGTCCATAGAGCGCGCGCACGGGCTCTTGAGCTGTGTCAGTACCGAATTTTAGAGGAACGATAGGATAGACACGTTTAAGCATGCCGGCCC
Source organism: Nitrososphaeraceae archaeon (assembly GCA_030038695.1). Lineage (GTDB taxonomy): Archaea > Thermoproteota > Nitrososphaeria > Nitrososphaerales > Nitrososphaeraceae > Nitrosopolaris. The sequence continues at coordinate 897 of JASHSN010000153.1, read as the reverse complement.
CAAAAGTTCAAGCCTCGAGAGAGCGAAAGAAACGCAAGAACTTATTTGATAGGATCGATTTCAAGAAGATATTTACATTCACACCTGCTGAACAATACGACATTATCATGCCTAACCGTAACTTTGGGAGGCGTTTCTAGGTCACGATTTTTACAGTTACCAGCTTCGCCATGACTGACCTTTGCACCTGGAAACCCTAGAATAGGAATCATTCGTGGCAAACCTGGGCAAGATTCAACAAGAATACGGTAGATAGCGCCGCGTAGCGTTTCTTCTGCTACTCTCTGTCTCTCTGCTTCAGTGGGCCAACAGTTACTGCTAATCCTTGTAAAGGTACTTTCTTCCCTTCTTTACTCATATCGCATGAGTCAACTACCACGGTCTCTACAGGTCGATGAGACTTTTGCCTATCATTATTGGACGAGTCGTCCGTGTGCACAGAAAGGTACCTTTGAGATTAATATCTATTGTTCGTCTTCTGATGTATCAACTAATTTTTTGACATAGACTATTCCAGCATTAACTACGGAACCATATGAATAACGTGGTCGAGATGCGCCCTATCTGAGGATCCAAAGCACTTGTTTCGGGGGGCATGACGATGATAAATTGAACGCAGAGCGTTATCGAGGATGTTAAGTAAGAATTATCTTACAGAAAATTCTAGCAAAGTTATCCATCGAATCATTAATAAAGCAAGTTATTACCAATCGTTAGCGACTAATTATGTATAGAAAGAGAGTTCAGAATTTTTACACTGAATCTACTAGGCCAAGAAGACTATTGCAGAGTACTATAGAACTAAACGTTGCCCGAGCAGAATTTATAGTTGCGTCCACAAAAGTGATAATGAGTAAAAATCGATAACGTAACACGAGTGACCACTAAAATCAAAAC
>JASHSN010000152.1 GCA_030038695.1 Nitrososphaeraceae archaeon | reverse complement strand
AATTGGATAGAAAGTATTTAAAGATAGCAAACAATTTTGAACGAAAATTTGTAAATCAGGGTTTGGATGAAAGTCGGTCAATTGAGCAAACACTTAACATTGGATGGGATCTTCTAAGTGAGCTTTCTGAATCTGAGATGAAGCGTATCAAACCTGAATTCATTGAAAAATATGGAAGAAAAAAAGGAACAAAGGCTGAGGGAGAGTGAGAAGAGTTGCCATCTGCAATTAATATCCGTCCAACACGTCTAGAATACATACGAACTAAGAGAAGAATTGTTATAGCCAGGAAAGGGTTAAAGCTCTTAAAGCTTAAGCGGCAGGCATTGATTCTGGAATTTTTCAGTACTAGCAGGACCGCTGCGACTTTAAGAACTGGTTTGCAGCACGAGCTAATGAAAGGCTATGAAAGCCTGAGGATGGCAGAAATGATGGCAGGCCCAATTCGACTGGAGAATGAGGCAATGAAGATTCCTAGTTTAACCAATCTGGATATTAAGTCAAAGAACGTAATGGGAGTTCGTATACCCAAGTTAGTAGGTGGCCAACGACATGATTCTCTCACGGAATATCTGTTAGAACTGCCAACTTCAATTAACGAAGCAATAAAATCCTTTCAACAGGTTCATAAGATGGTCTTGGATGTAGCTGAAAAGGAGACGGCGTTGAGGAAGCTTCTGTTCGAAATAGAGAAAACAAAACGCAAATCAAACGCAATTGAAAACGTGTTCATTCCTAGGTTAGCTGCAGCAGTTAAATTCATCACTTTTAGACTCGATGAGATGGAACGTGATACATTCATTATGCTTAAAACGGTGAAGCGTAAAATGGGTGAGAGAGAAGAGAGTACAAAAGAGGAGGAACAAAAAATCCTTGCCGGTTAGGTTTGCTAATCCGCAACAGAGAAAATTTTACATATTGATGAGGGCATTTAAGATTGGTAACATCATAGGCACAATCGCTGTGGTCCTGTTTATAGGTAAACATTTTTTTGGAGGTTAATGATGTCTAATACTCAAGAGGCTTATATTCAGACTCTAAGACAGATTAAGGATGCCGAAAATGCTACAGAGAAAGTGATCGAAACGCGAAGGAGAGAGGTTGAAGAAGAAATCAGAGATTTGCAGCTCCAGTTTGAGAATTTAATAGAGGGAGCGAAGATCGAGGGTGAAAAGCGAGTAAGTCATAGTATTGAGGAGGCTACAAAGAGGGCTCAGGCCGAAGCAGAATCTATCATTAATGAGGCTCAGATTAAATCAAAAAATATTTCTGCTCACGTAGATGATAATACCGCAAGAAAGATAATCTCTATCTTGTTGGGAGGTGAGTGAAGGAACGTGTTGAAACCGGTACCGATGACACGGATAGCTGCCATTGGTCTGAGAAGGAATAAACAGGTAGTAGTATCGATACTTCACGACCTTGGTACAGTGCAATTAGAACCACTCTCTAAAGATGCAGCCGCTATGTTAGTCAATGGACGAGAAGGTGATCCCTATAGAGAGGTAATTCTGTCTGACCAGCTTCTACGGATGAGAGCCCTGAAAGCGGCGCTTCCACCTTACCCGGTTGCGCAGCGACATCATTTTAAATCGACAGAGGAACTCCTACAAGAAGGGAGAGGTATAGACATTGATCGCAAAGTAGGTTCTCTAGAAAGACAAAGGGAAGAGCTCCTTACACAGTTAAAAGACACAGAGAATAAACTAAGACTTGTCGAAGAGTTTTCATTCTTTCCTGAAGATCTTGGAGTCTTACATTTGTCATCTGCCCACTCCTATTTTGGACGTGGATCACCAGAGAAATTCATGGAATTTAAGAAAGCGATTGAAGAAAAATGGACAAAGGAGGTACTTTTGTACTACAGTGAAGGCAAAACAACGACGCATTTTGTTCTTGTTATTATGCCAAATTTCCCTAGTCAAGTTCTCGCTTCGCTAGTGCAGTCGCACGGTATCACCATTGAACCAGTACCTGATCTTAGCGGGAAACCATCTGATTTGATACAGGTTGAGAAAAATCAAAAAAACGAACTCTCCAACAAACTCCAAGCCATTCACGAGCAGCTTTTGGAAATTTCGAAAAAGCACTATTCGATGATTGTAAGCATACAAGAGCAGCTTGAAATAGAGAATAAAAAGATAGAGATCACAGATAATTTCGGATTGACCACAGATACGTTTGCATTGGAAGGATGGGCACCCAAGTCAAAGATCAATGAGATAGGAAAAACATTTGATAGACACACAACGAACACCACACTATATCACTTAGATACGGCAGAAAGACCACCGACTCTTTTATCAAACCCTAGAAAATTTCGAGTGTTTGAATCGTTCGTAAGATTTTATTCTATGCCATCAGGAGATGAGTTCGATCCGACTCTTATCTTTGGTCTGCTCTTTCCTGCCTTTTACGGCATGATGCTTGGTGACGTCGGGTATGGGCTTGTCATACTTCTCGTATCAATGTGGGTGATACGTAGAGTTGAAGGTGGCAAACGTAATCTCACTATCATGCCAAAACCATTAAGAAAATTTGCAATGATGATAGTGAGGCCGAGTCAAATGGTGAAGTTGGCGAGGGCAATTATCCCAGGAGCAATAATTGCGATAATTTTAGGGTTTATGTTCAATCTTTATTTTGGGTTTCATCTTCCTTACCATCCTGTTCTGGACCCGGTAGGAACCTTTGGTCTTAAAAAACTCTTGTTATTTAGTGGCTATTTGGGCCTAGGCATGGTCTCCTTCGGCCTGATCCTAGGGATTTTTAATACTTTGAGAGAAGGACAAAAACGACACGCGATTGGCAAGGTTGGCTGGCTCCTATTTGGGTGGGGCATCGTCCTTATCGGCTTGGCACTCTTGCATCATAATCATATTAACCCTGTAC
>JASHSN010000151.1 GCA_030038695.1 Nitrososphaeraceae archaeon | reverse complement strand
TGTATCGTCAGTAGAGAATATATATACAATCTAGAATGTCAACGATGGATTAAAAGGATATTGCAACGTGCCTAGATGAAGTGTTGTTGTTCTTTTATTGTGTTCTTCTACTCGCGATTCAGACACCATCCATGAAATAGCATGATGTGAATATACGTAAGAACGTCTTGGTGTCCTCGTACAGACTTTGTCATGTAGTATCTACTGAGCAATCCCTGAGGAAAGTGGAATATTTCAACTTGCCGTACGTCTTTTTAATTGGAACGAATGCACAGTTATATAACAATAATTAAAAAATTGGTGTATTTGTTGGATTCATTGACGATTTTGCAAAAAACATTTATGATTTATCATAGAGGCTGCTTAGAAGGGTTTATCATGACAAACTGGCACATGTGAGTGAGACGCTAAAAATGCTTGAATCGGAGATGCTAACTAACAAGAAGGTAATTTCTAGTGACTTGCAAGAAATAGGTAATGTGGTTTCCGAAGACAAGGATTCCTTGATAATTCTTCGGGGAGTAGACAATCACTACATAATACCCAAATCACGAGTGGAGGCATTCATCGGCGATGACATGCTGGTTGACTTCAGATTTAATGACTTGTTGTTGGTGGAGCTAGCTTCACTTAGTTACATTGAATGAGCCATATCGTTATTCTATTCTCAATTTTTTTAGACGCTTAACTCCATGATCTATCTTAAATGCTAACCCTCATCTGGAGATGCAGATGGATAGCATCTAGAAATTCGGCTTCCCCCTGAGGAGTCTTCCTTTAAAGCATCCTATGTGTTTTGTTGCGTTATCTTGGTAAGACCGTTGGAACAAAGATAACCATGCTCCGGTTGGTGCTGAATTTTCTCTTCGTTTTTAACAGTTGCAACCACCACTTCTTTTTAAATATCTTTGGAATAAAAGATGGAGCGAAATTCCACCTAACCTGGATCTATAATAACAGATGCGTGATAATCAGTTATTCACCTTATGCATTCTATTTATAAGTTCGTGATCCCAGAGGGATAAGTATCACAACCAAACATATTTGGTATAACCGGATACTTCCACTCAAATGACATTTCTGTAATTTGATATTTTGTGGTAACATCAAGAGAAAAAGACACGAAAATGCTTGGCATTCCAGCTCTAGCGGAACTCAAAACAGGTGACTCTAGTGCTACTCTTGTGATGCAAAGATTGTCTCAAATTCAAGCCACATGATACCCGAATGATAGATCAACTCAAGAACTTCAGGTTGTACTAAAGAGGTGTGATGATAGATGAAATATTAATCTGCTTTTGCTGTCTCTCTTTGTTGAAGCCCTACGGTCCTAAACCAAAGATCCCATACAGCTTTGAACCAATGCTCATTAGCTTTGATTGCATTTTCATAAAATCCTTTACTGTCCTCAATCCAGTTTATTAAGTAGTTCTGCCAAAACCATAGTGGATTTAGAAATGGGTTAGACCCCATTTGTTCTTTTTCTATTGCCATGATCTTATTTGTGTCTGAATAGTAGTTAAAGTTAATGCACCAGCTAAAAATAGGCTTTCATCTGAATTTTCTCCTTCAGTTTTTAATTTAGCTTAGCATGAAAAATTTATGCATTGCCTTCATATTTACTCAGCGATCGTTTGGCTCTGTTCCTGCATAAACTGTGTCAGGTAATAAGGACCTCCTGCACCAATGCCTGTTGTGCCTGATCGCTTCCACCCAACAAATGACTGACAACCAACCATTGCTCCAGTCGTCGCGCTTACAGCGCGATTGGCATATAGTACGCCTGTTTCGAGACGTTCGAAAAATATCTCGATTTCTTCTTTTTTTCTGGTATAAATCCCTGCTGTCAAGCCATATTTTGAAGTATTACATGAGCTTAGAGCATTTTCAAAACTCCCATACTCCACTAAGCATAAAATAGGCAGGAAGAGCTCCTCTGTGAGTAATTTATGGCCTTCGGGTAACCCGTCAACTATTGTTGGTTCTACGTAAAATCCGTACTTTAAATCATCAGTCTTATTAATGCAATTTCCGACCAACACCTTTCCGTCTCGAGATGCAAGCTTCATATACCTTTGATAATTTCTATATGCAGTTAGGTTTATCAAAGGACCGACAAAAGTACTAACCTGAAGAGGATTTCCTAATCGTAAGCTTTTGATCTTCTTTACAAGCTTTTCAATGAATTCCATCTTGATGATTCGATGCACATACACCTTTGAGCATGCGCTACACTTCTGTCCTGAGTACCCAAATGCAGCATTACATATACCTTGAACTGCCTGATCTAGGTCCGCGCTTTCAGTAACTATCGCAGGATTTTTTCCACCTAATTCTGTAATTATAGGGCGGGGTTTGACTCTGTTAAATCTCTTAAAAATCTCGTATCCGGCCTTCAACGAACCGGTGAATACAACACCTGCCACGTCTTGGTTTCGAGCTATTTCCTGACCAAATTGAGCACCTGGTCCTGTGATGAGGTTCAAAGCACCACTTGGTAAGCCTGCATCCTGCATGACTTTTGCGAATTTATATGCGATAATTGGTGCATTACTGGCTGGTTTCAATACTATTGTATTTCCTGTAACCAAAGCCCCAGTACTCATTCCAATCATTATTGCTGCTGGAAAATTAAAGGGTGCTATTACAGCCCAGACGCCGTAAGGTTTCATAACGCTTCTGCTGGTTTCTGTTTTGTATGCACTATTTGTTAGGGTTGAGAATCCTTCATTAACTTCCATGTTCTTGCAGTAATATCTAATAAAATCTATGGCCTCATCAATGTCTCCGATTGCTTCATACCTGTTCTTGCCATTTTCATACGACAGCCACGCGGCGAGCTCGAACTTACGCCGGCTCAGCATATCTCCAGTTGCCCTGCAAATCTCAATCCGTTTTTTATAATCGTATTTGCTCCATATCTTAAATGAGCTTCTTGCGGCCTTGATGGCATCTCGAGTATCCTCAAGCCTAGATTTTGGGAAATACCCTAATGTTATTCGAGAATCGAGTGGTGATATATGGGTAAAGTTACTATTTGTCTTTATTTTTTTACTACCAATAATAAGAGCGTATTGTCTACCAAATTCAGTCTTGACATCTCGAATTGCATGTTCATACTGTTCGTGAAAGAACTCTTCCTCCTTTGAGAGGACGAACTTTTGAAAAGTGTGTTCATTTTCAAAGGTCACAGATTGGATTAAATTTCAAACTTTAAAAATCTATGTTATCCAACTCAATCGTAACCCAGCAAACGAGACACGGGCCACAAGGGTCATTAGATTCTAGCCACATTGCGTTCGAACAAGATCATAAGTGTGAGTCAAATTTAGGCTCGAGTCAATATTTCTTTATTGCCCATTATTTTTCAATTTATTTGCTTTTTGCAAAAAGTCTTTTATCTCCTGTAAATCGGGCTCTATCAACGGATTATCGGATACCCATTTGTAATCGATTTTTCCATCTTCATCAACTATGAAGATGGAACGTTTTGCTGCATTGTAGTCTTTTAGCGGCCCTAAGTCTTTCATGACAATTCCATATTTCTGTATTGTCTCGCGTTTGTAGTCACTTAGCAATGGGAAGTTAAGATGATGATGTTCGGTGAATATTTTATTTGCAAATGGTCCATCAATTGAAATGCCTATCACTTGAACTCCATACTTGTTCAATTCATTTAAAGAATCTCTAAAAGAGCACATCTCTGTAGTGCAAACGGGAGATTCAGCAGCTGGAAAGAATGAAAGTATCCTCTTCTTTCCAGTATAATCGCTCAATTTGTGCATCTTCATATTGATATCTGCCAATTCAAATTCCGGTGCTTCATCGCCTATATTTAGAATGGGTGTAACGGAGGTGCTTGACATATCTAGGGTAGAGTAGTTAAGAAGAATAATATCGTTTCTCCTATCTTCATGTCATCCTCCTTGCGATTGACTTTTGGATAGATGACTATCAGGAAAATGAATTTCAGGTTTACGAGAACAGCTCCATTAGTCATCAGTCTAGAATGAACACTGAGCGTGATAACGGTGATTTTTGGTTGGTATAATTAAATAAATGTCGATGCCGTCAACTATCCCATCGTGTCGAAAACATGTAGAGTTTGTGGGTGAGAGACCCTTGGGCAGGCTACATACTGTGAAAATGTGGTGACTAGTTGTTGGGCAGTGCGATCAGCGATGCGATTATCAACAGTCCTCTTTTTTGTTTTATTACTTAGACGCAAACAAGCTTAGAAAATGTGAAACTATTGGATTTAACAAAGTTAATTTACAATGTTAATCAAGGTCTTAATATGCATAATATGTTAGAAAGGTGAAAGGGTCCAGATCGGTGTTCGGTTGTTAATCAACTGGGATCCCGATTACCTTATTGCTAGTCGGAAATTGCTTACCTTCTGGTTCCTGGTTGGAAATCATCATGAGACCACCCTGGATGATCGTTTATCAACGACTACCTTGGATTTGCAGCCTGCAGCATAGAGCTCTAACTATGGCTTGTGTAATAGATATGAGTGAGTGATTATATGTTCACTGAAATCGATGAAATAGCACGGATAGTCTGGTAAAAAAGTTGGTTGCCATGCGGCAAACTGGATAAATAATATGTATTTATAGATCTGTAGTACATATAATATCCATATGAGAAATGCACGAGATAATAAGAGCGAGAAAGTGGGGATCACGCTACCAATCTCTTTAGTGAAACAAACTGACAAGACGCGCGGGGATATTCCCCGTAGTACTTTCATTCGTAAAGCGGTAGAGAATTATCTTAAGCACGGCAAAGTACGGTGAGGTTTGTATACCACTAGTGGTCGAGATACAGAGAATATTAATATGGGATAGACGTAAACAGCTCTTCACGCTTGTAGTACAAGCGGATCGTTAATTTGACAGAACCGGTCAGTGTGAGAACGCTATACAAGTAGCATGTGTAACAAAGACTCATAAGGGATGCAATAACCAAAATCGTGAGGCACCGAATTGAAGTATTGAAACTATAACGAATCCATTCAAAAAATGTGATATATTAAAGCCGAGTGCTGCAGCTTATTTATAAATCGTTCTAGCCATCTGCGTACTGTTGTGTAACGCAGAATTCAGGGTTTAGATGATCCATTCTTGCAACGAATTTACTATAAACTTTAATGCTATACTCACTAAGCTGTGCTATTTAGCAATACAAATAGGCCCAAATGCCAATAATCCGTAAAGGATATTTGTTCCTTCCTAAATGTCATCGAATCGTCTAGGTACAGGGCCTCAGCATTGCCGGAATCATCTTATTTTTGTTTCTACCTTAATTTTTTTATGTCGTACAGTACAATTAAATATCTATGTTTAAATCGCTTACGTCAATTTACAATTAAAATATGTCGTGTTATTTGACGTAAAAAACATCAGTAATTAATGATCATTAAGTGATAATGAGCAGCTTGACAAGAAAATGCGACTGAAATCTTTATTTCGAACAAGACAGAAAGTATGCTA
>JASHSN010000150.1 GCA_030038695.1 Nitrososphaeraceae archaeon | reverse complement strand
CTATATGTTGGAAAACAGTTTAGAAAATACATGAAGTTGCATATATATCTCTGTTATTAAGACATCACAAAATGAAAGCTGTTGGTTTATACAAACATTTACCGATAGAAGATCCGCAATCGCTGGTTGATTTAGATATTCAACAGCACAAGCAGCCTACAGGACATGATCTGCTCGTATCCATAAAAGCTATTTCAGTAAATCCTCTAGATACAAAAGTTAGAAGAGGAACGATTCCTCCACCTGGAAATGAAAATATGCCACTTATATTAGGATGGGATGCTGCTGGAGAAGTAATAGCAGTTGGCTCAGACTGTACACTTTTTCAGAAAGGTGACGCCGTCTACTATGCTGGAAGTATTACTCGACCAGGGACAAACTGCGAATTTCATCTTGTAGACGAACGAATTGTTCTTCCTCTCCTTCTTTTGGAAATCTCTTTACAAATATGGTTTTATCCCAATTTATGACACCTGTAACGATATGACTGATATGCATTCGATATGTCTATTGTAAAAAATTTAATATGCTTTTGTCGTGTTGTATGCACCAAAATTGTGTGTACGAAAAAATCAATCTTAACGTAGAAGGGACGAATATGTCTACGCACAAACGTGAGCATGATTTCTATCTTTCAAATTTGCGATTTCTTTCCATTCATATGAAATCAGCGATATCTAACTTTACTGAGTAATGAACAATACTACAGCGTCCTCAGCATTTGATTTAACATTGATGAAGTTTCTTTGGCTTCAGCCATTATTTCTTGAATTATCTTTGCTGCACTCTGTCCCTTTTTGAGCATACGTAATCCCTGTCCGGCTAGAAGCGGAAAATACTCTGCGTTGTTCTGCTGTTGTGCAGCTGCGTAGATGTCATTGGTAGCTAGTAGTTGGATAGGCCAAGTCAGAGGTTTAGATCCCGATTTAAGGTATACATGAACAAAAGAATTGCGCAATCCTCTTGCTGGACGACCTGTAAATACTTTCGTAACTACTGTATCTGTTTCCTTGGCTGAAAGCAAACGTTCTTGATATGCCTTAAATGCTCCACTCTCATTTGCTACCAAGAATCGAGTACCAAGCATAACTCCTGATGCTCCAAGTGCTAGGACTGCTACCAGTCCACGTCCGTCAGCTATTCCTCCCGCTGCCACAACCGGAATATTTTCTGCCGTCCTTCCTTCTTTCTTGATGGCATCAACGACCTGGGGAACAAGCGGCATAGTTCCTATCAGTGGAATCTCTTCTTCGTCAGGATCAATGTCAAATGTGGAACGATGTCCACCTGCTTCTGCTCCTTGCACTACTACGATGTCGGTACCATTTCTTACTACATTTATCGCTTCTTCAACAGTCGTAACCATCGACATCACTTTAGCTCCTGTTGAATGAATATGTTTAACATCCTTGACCGGATCACCCATTGCAAAACTTACCAAAGGTACCTTTTCATCTGTGATTACTCTAAGTTGTTCTAATAATATAGATGAAGGTAAGGTAATACCGGTCTTTTGGTTTGACTTCGGAGAAAGACCAAGGTTCTGTCTGAATTTATTATCAAGAAATTGTTGAACGTCAAATAGGTCTTCTTTGTCTGCTTCATTTTTGTCTGGTGGTGCCAGTAGCAGGTTAACGCCATACGTATGGTTGGTAAGATTCTTGATTTTATGAATTGCGTCAAGAATTTGGTTTGGTAGCATTCTTCCTGCCCCAAGTATTCCAAGCCCTCCTGCATTAGATGCTGCCGCTACTAATTCAGGTGTAGTAACTCCTGACATGGGCGCTTGTATTATAGGATATTGAATATTCAGTGACCTACAGAGAAGATTTGGTGAGTTCATATTACGATAGTAACTTACAGATTCATAAGTTTATTGCTGATAATCCTAAAATTCAAGGAAGTATATATTAAAAGAGACATTAGATACAACAACCAGAGCAGTTTACGCACAACGACTTGACTTACCCGTCCAGTAGAACGTGAATTGAATCGTACCCATGCTGGATCTAAGAGTGAACCTAATATGAATTCAGTAATTGAGTCAGGATCTCTTTAAGATATTTGAGAAGTATAGACTAGGAGAACGAGTTATACTCTGCCCCTGGATTAACGGACAATTGAATACTGCAATTCGTGAGCCCTCACGCATATTCGAATTACACGATAGACTACTTCTGAGTATGGAATACTCCTACCTAGCATATTTTGAAAGGGATTGGATAAGAACCTTACTTTCATATCTATGTACTGTTATTCTTCCTTTCAACATAGTCAGTATATACCTTAAATCACAAATGATTAAAGCGTTTTAATTTTCAAGCATACGATGTCTTAAAGTAACTGATTGAAACGGACCTATGTGACTAAAAGGTAAAGTTTCGTTCTTTTGCTCTGCCCTCATTTACATCTTTGTTAAAACTGGTCAACCTTAAACCATAGTTGCTAAGCTAAGTTAATAAAGAATAACTTCTAATTACGCAACAGGTCTAATCATTCAACTTTTCTCTTAAATGGATTTAACATCGTTCTTTTCCCCTTACTTGATATAGAGTATACAGAATACTTTCCATATCCTTCTACTTCTTTGTAGACATAGTCATCAAAAGCTTTTGTAATTTGATAGAGGTTATTACCGATTACCATTCCATTTGCCGATGCTTTAGAATTTATCTTTGCACACAAATTCACAGCAGAACCAAATAAATCATCACTC
>JASHSN010000149.1 GCA_030038695.1 Nitrososphaeraceae archaeon | reverse complement strand
GCTATCCAATAGTTTATATGTCACCCATTAATAAACGGAAGTTATCCAATAGTTTATATCAACTGATTTTCGGATAAGTTATTAATACACCGGAATAATACAGTGAGCAAGAATGGATGAAAAATCTCTGGAAAATGTTGCATATTTATCAATGTGAAAAGTAATGTTTTAATAAGTCCTTGCCGATCGTGTATTTACGCATATTAGTGTGACCTATGTGAGGAAACAAATTACCACTACGTATTTGAAAAACATAGTCGTCCTAGCAGTTATTTATTTTATGCGTATTACCAGGATGATTATAAAGAAAGAGTTGCAGATCACCAACCAACAACCAAAACATGTAAAAAAAGTTTCCCAGAGTGCTGTTTTAACGCGATTATAGGGATTGAACAATATGAATTTAAACTCTCAGGAGATTAGAGAGGATTTTTACATCCTGAAAAATGGACTTGACCTGTCAGATGGGATCATAGATGAGGCAAAGTTAGTGATTAGAAATGCTAGTGAAAGGGGACTTGTACGAGGCAGATCCCACACAACTGTAGTTGCAGCAGCAGTATATATTGCATGTAGGGAAATAGAAGCACCATACCTCTTGAATGATATTGCCACTATTGCAAATGTGAAAAGAAAGAATTTAGCAAAATACTGCAGAATATTAATGAAAAAACTTCGCCTTAATCTTCCTATCATTGACCCATCCAAATGCATTCTCAAACTTGCAGATTCGATTAATGTTAACGAGAAAGCTAAGCATCTAGCCTCAGTCATGATGAATGAAATTATAAATAAAGGGATCTCAGGAGGAAAGAATCCTATGGCCATAGCTGCATGTATACTTTACATTTGTTGTAGAAGAACTGGTTATTATACGAGTCAGGTAAGTATCGCTAAAGCGGCAGGAATAACAGATGTTACGTTAAGAAATAGATTCAAGGAACTTAAGAGGGTGATGCATTATTGATATATATATCAAATCTACATTACTATAATTAGAATTCGATTCCAGTTGCCAAGCCAAAGAATCTCCCATGACTGGGCACTGATCAAATACCTGCAACATACGAATATTGATATTACTTGTTTATAGCTACAAGTATTCTCATTTTGAAAGTACACGAAATGTCAGTCATCTCTCATATTTGCCAATTTTACCCAAAATGGCAGATAAGCATATAGCTTAAGAAGTTCTTTCTACATGGATGTGCCCTTATAGACTGATCGATAAACATCTCCCAACAATCAGAAAAATTCCAAATGATTTATGGGATAAGGTCAAGCTATTACTTACGCCAGAAAAATTAGATAAAACTATAGGACGTCCGGTTATTTCATTTAGAAAAGTTCTTGAGGGCAATTATATACATTGGGGGGAATCCACGCATAAAAGCTCTTGAGTGAGAGGAGGAGAGAGAGAAAGCAGTGTATTATGAGAATAGCCTTAAGAAAACGGCAATTTAAGTCGCTACAGTGTTAGATGCTGATTGACTTTCTCAATAAGGAGAGGAAAATGCCCCCCGATCATTGGAGATGGCGCATGTGCTAGAACGCTTCCGAAAGCGGCTGAAATTGCTGAGATACATGATTATCCGTTACGAGCAGTACTTGCTGAAAAACGGTATCGTTACTATCACTGAATTCTATATCTGATGTCTTTAATCAAACTCTCCCAAGCTGGGGTGAATATTAATCCTGTGTGATTATCTATATACGAAGGTACTTATTTCCCCTATGTGTAACGTCGCTTTAGACATTTCGATCTGAAAATTCGAGAATCACTCCAGTTAATGGGTTATAATCAAACGAATAAGCATCATTTACAGAGATAGGCAAATATTCTATTCCCTTCTTCTTACAGGAAGGACATTGAGATGGAATTAAACTATTTTCCAAATTAAGGTACGAGGCACACCAAAAACATGAATTGCAGATGAGGAAATCTATCTTTTTCATTAACGAAGTCGCTATATTGTCGTGAGGCAGATTCTTTTTTGATAGAGGATGATTAGCCGACATCTTCTCATACTTTGAGATAGAAATTAAATAAATCTCGTATTTGCTATCTCACTAGTAAGACAGAGCAGTGAGCATGTCGTACCACATCACTTGCTACGCTTCCTATCAAGAATTTTTTCAGATCAGTTCTTCCCCTAGTACCAATGACTATTAGATCTATATTCTCTGTACTTGCATAATCCACTATCGATTCAACAATCGAGTGAACATCCCAGAGAATCTCTGTCTTTACCCTAGAAATTGATGAGGTTTTAGCGATATTTTTTATCGTATTAAACCAGGATTCAGCCTGCTTTTTTAAATCAGAACCATGGTAACGCGCGTACTCTAAAACAGTTGTTAATAGCGCATGAATGCATATTATCTGCGCATTCTCGTCTTTTGCAATCATTATTGCGTATTTAGCAGCATTTAACGAAAATTCTGAACCATCTATAGGAGTAAGTATTTTTCTTATTCGGAGAGTATCACCTCTTTCTTGTGTTGCCATATCTACTTCGACAACTAATTTGATTTGGTATCTTCCTTGGTGTTGCCGTTTATCGATCGCATTGCGTCCTTTGGTATGTCGTGGCTGTGGTGGGTCATAGTCTGTTATCTCATTTCCCAGTATAAAGGTATTTGGATAGTTTATCCAACGTCATCCACACAATACCCACTAAAATATATGCTTGTGCAATATATGAGAACCGAGCTTCGAGACGATAAGGCCACGCAGATTTGCATGACATGCATTAATGCAAATCGGTTATCGCCGCTTATCGCCCCAAAGCTTTTGTCTCGGGATGACTTAACTTTCGTCGTTTATATAAATCGACACAGGATAATATAAACGATTGGATAGTTTATCCAACCAAATTATTCCTAATCCATATATACTATGCATCTATTCGGTGTTACACGTATGTTTGATTCTAAAACTACATCGTTAAGACAAGGAAAAAGCGTATTTATGGCTTTTTATCTACGTTATTCTATACGCTTGTCATAGTAAGAACCTATAAGTACAATCAGCACTTGGTATCAATGCGTTGACACCTTCTGCAACAACTAGTCCAAACATTATGCAGACTCTATTCTTAACAATACTTCCAATTGGAGTAATATGCCCATCGTATTTTGCTCCCAATAGTCCCTGTAGTCCGTCAGGTGTAGTAGCAGCAAATAGCAATGCAGACTTTGATGTCAGTGTATTTCCAACTCATTATGTAGAAGGAACAGTAAAAAAGATGAATGTTAACCTAACGTGGAACAACATAATCGGCGAACCGGGACAACAACCAAATCAAGTGTACTTCAACGTACTACCTAGTCCCTAATACAGAAATTGATGGCTGACATAGCCCCTTTTTTTATTTGTCAACCTGACGGAGGAACAACATAATCGGCGAACCGGGACAACAACTAAGTCAAGTGTCATATCTAATGTCGTCATACCATCTACCAAATGTTTTGTCCAGATATTCTGATATTGCAGTTTTTTGCTCTTCTATATGATCGTAGAATCTGTTTGCACATATGTTTGATTTTAT
>JASHSN010000148.1 GCA_030038695.1 Nitrososphaeraceae archaeon | reverse complement strand
AGATCCGGAATTTGAATCTCATAGGAAATTGCTACGCGATTATAAGCTACTAACTAATTGTGTGCAGTAATTGTACTAAATACATTTCTATTTTTCTTAATGTGTATGTCATCGCCAATTATTGACACGGCATCTTAACATTGTCATCATTTGAAGACTAGTTGTGCTAACTTCCATAAGATATGTGAATATAAACCAATAGAAGTACGAAAATTATATGGATGCTCTCTTTACCATGCGTTCTTAGTGTGATATCTAATGAGAAGGCTCTGGCACCAATTTTCGGGCTTTTTTGTACCTATGGAGGATTTCTTTTCTACTGAAGTGGATGACGATATCTAGACTCATGAGCGCTATCTACGGCCAGTTTTGTTGTTTTGATTATAACATATATATGCTCAACGATTTCGTTGATGCTGACCTAGATAGATCTAGTGGAAAAAAAGACCAATATTGTTTCGAAAGCACAGGTTCCAATCTTTGTGATAATGACTACTGCAGCCAGCTTAATTTTGGCTGTAATAACAGATATTCAACGCATTCCAACATAATTATTAAACGAATTGGAATAGGTCTGTCTATTCCGGCCCCAAAATTTCACTTAATGATAGATTCGTCATCACGTCTGTAGCTATCGCTGTAACACTCTAATACAGTGGTCTCAAAGATGTTAGATGCACGACGAACTGGTAAAGATGTCAACATAATATCATGTAAGGATGATAACCAGACGATATTATAACGGTCAATTGTTCCATTTCAAAGTACCTACAATAGGGTATTTTTTTGTGTTTGTAACCAATATTTGCCTCGCTAAGCCTATAATGGGGTACTTTCTCATAAGTGAATATAGAGTTCGCCAAAGTTGAGATCAAAACAGCAAAAGACAAATATCAAAATGCAGACAGGAACTAGGACATCAAAAAACAAAGGTTTGACAGTGGTCAGCGTATTGAAGGCCCTTTCAGATCCAAAATCCGTCGAATTGTTCAAGTGCATCTCGAGAGCAGGTAGCGATAGCTCGGAACTTAGGAGCACGACAAGACTTTCTCCTCGTCAGTATTATTCGAGGTTATCAAATTTCACAAGAAATGGAATGCTAATAAAAAAGAATGGAAAAAAATACAGAACTGCATTTGGAAGAATAGTCTATTATGAATTAATAACAATTGAGAAAGCAGTTCTGAATTATTATAAACTTAAGGCAGTTGATTCAATTGGGTTATACAATGACATGCCTCATGAAGAGCATAAAAAAATTATCGACACTTTGATAACTGACCCAGACATAAGAGAAATTCTTTCTTCAAGAGATTAAATGAAATAACAGTTAAAGGACTGAATGGTGAAGACGAGTAATATTATTAAAGTTCGCACCTAACTTGAATAAGATTTTCACAAGAATAGTTTTTTTGATTGTGATACTTGAAATGCTCATTTTCTAAACCGGAACACAAATCCAATGTGAAAAGATATAAAAACAATCAGTCAGACATACTTAACAGAATTTGGCAAACAAAACTTGTAGCGGCACAAGATTATTAGGAACAAATAGAGGGAGTGAGTATATTGAAAATAGTACCACCCACCGCGTATGTATTAATTAACTGTGAAGTTGGGTGTGAAACGGCAGTTATAGATGAACTCAGACTATTGCCTCAAGTGATAGAAGCTGATGAAATTTATGGCTCCTCATATGAGATAATAACGAAAGTCACTGCTCAGACAGAGAGTAAACTAAAAGAAATTATTCGTAATGATATCAGAAGAATAGGAAAGGTCAAAGCAACGCAGACAATGATGGTAGTTATAACACTTTAGCGATGGCTAGAATGTTGCAAGAAAATTTTTGCTTCAATGACCCGGCTGAAAACATGTTGTTTATTCTGTTACTAATTAAGAAGGGGACCATCTGCATCATAAGATTTACAAGAATTTTTAGAAGAACTTTATTATACCGTCCCACGGCTAGAAATTGGCAAATATCGGTTGATACAAAATGAGTTTTTCTATAAGGTGTTAAAAAAGAGTCGGACCCGCTGATCGCATAATGCCAAAAATTGATATTTCTGCAATCCGGTTCCATGCTTAGGTTTCTGTCCAGTTTGCCTGTTCAGGCTCGCTTCTACTTCTGTTTTTGAATTCCCTCATGAAATATTTTTGCCAATTTTTCGTGTAATTCTCTCTTGGCAGTTGATTTCTGTATCATAGCCTGCCACTCTTTCCCTATACTCTCCACTATCACATCGGCAACCTTGTCAAGAACAGGACCATTTACCGCCTCTATTCTCTCCTTCAGTTTCTCGACCATCAATTCCGAATATGCTGTAAACGACGCTTTCTGCCACATTGCCATCACGAATTCAAATGCATCTCCTGATCCCATTTTGCCATGTCCGTGCATTTGTGCACATCCTGGACATCCGCCTGCCGAGGTTCCAGGATGACACGGACATTCGCAGGAATCACGACTTTCTTGGTCACACTGATTCTCCATTTTTTAATTATTCACCTGCTAGTTGTATGTACCGGGTTATAATTAAGTATGGTAGTCATTTCCTAGTAAGTTAGTTAGGCTTGTGCTATCAGGTCATTGCTAAACTACTGTGAAATCTATCCTTGAAATATTATTGTGTAGATTGTGGAACGGAGCATAAACAAGTTGCGCGTACTCTATGAAATCTATATAAAGAGATGTGATACATGCGGCGTCAAAGAGGATATTCCATTTCGGTGCAATTACTGCCGACAGTCATTTCGTCATCTTCACAGACTCTCATAAACTGTTCACGCCCGTATATAGATAAATATGCAGAAAAAAGAAGGCACACGGTACTTGTATGTAAGAGCATTATTTACCGCATGGATAGCAATGTTTAGCTTGTTACCCTTTGGAGGACTAGATGGGGAAAAGATTTTTTATTGGAACAAGATAGCATGGGGATCCAGGCTTCTATATCGCCTTGTTCATTAGCGTATATATATCGTAGCGGGTATTCATACGGTACGGCACAGATTACAATCACGTTCTAAGCAATAAATATAATGTTATGTATTCGACGGATGTACTACGTCCGTTAACTTTGTAAGTTAACACAGTTTAGCAAGTATTAATTAATTCACGAGTTGTTGATCATCATAACGTTATGTCGTGATTCTTAATATCATGGGTGTGTGTAGCTTGAACATCGTAAAATAACTGTCGAGAGAGTCTATGAATTTATGTTAGTGTGTATAGTATATTCAATTCAATTATTCAATGCATTGTGTCTAGCAGGACTAAAGATAATGTTATACAACAAATTCATTGGCTTATAACTAAAATTCAAAAATAGTGCGGAACCAACTGTCAAGACTCACGGAATGGGA